>CAILAQ010000527.1 GCA_903832165.1 uncultured Bacteroidota bacterium
AAATATTAATGGGATCAGGGACAGAAATAAAGTGCAAAGATACTTTTTAGAACCGTAACCCTACGGTAACCGGCCACGAGCTGTATTTCCAGACACCGGTAGGGCGATAACCCGGGCAAAAAGTTTCGCGTGCCCCAATGCCGGCGAACAGTGCCTTGCCTCGCCTCAGATAGTAATCAAAGCGCGCACCAGCCTCGAGACCGCCTACGTACAGCGGTGCCGGTTTAAACAGGTCGATACCACTGAGGAGGTTCGCTTCCAGACTTACCCTGAACTTTTTGGCTTGGGCAATAGTGTGATTGTAACCAAATCCCAGCAGAATCTCGTTCCTTGCCCGAAGGACATCAAATTCAGCGGAAATATTCAGCCGTGAAACTTTATTCAATATCGGATGGTATGCAAAAGTAAGACCGTATCCGTCGATGGCAGGTTCGTAAAAGGAATTGTACCAGGAGGATGGGAAAACCCGGATGGCAATATCTTTTTGCTGAGCATTTAGCCCGATGGGAAGAATAAGCAGCAGCAAAAGCAGGACCCGACGATAATTATTGTCTTTAGTTGTCATATTCCCAGCTGTTTGAGATGAAAAACTTAAGAATCATGAAGGCTACTGTTTCGGCTTGTTGGTCCTTAGTTATAGTGGCTGTACCATCACCTTTTTGCATTCCGTAATTACCAAACTGACTGTGGTTTCCGCCGGGAATAGTATAATAATCCGTTCGTGCTTTTCTGTCAAGGGGCATGTCATCAGGTGTTTTCAAATAGAATGGCTCTGGCAGGTAATCTTTAAAAGATGCCAGTTTCAGGCTGTCAACCAGAAGGTCATGCTCGCCGCGCAACGACAGCACAGGATTCGGCCAGTCTTTCAGGCTGGCTGACTTTTGCGGGTACGCAGCCATCAGCACCATTCCTACAAAAAAGGAAGGATATTTTTCGACCAGTGAACAGGCCATGACTCCACCAAGGGAATGTCCGGCTACGACCCACTGCTCCACATCCGGAAAATCATTAAAAATCCAGGCACCCTGATTGCTGTCCAGAATGGCCAGGTTGCCGGGCATTTTCACGATAATAATTTTGTGCCCTTTGCCAGAGATGGCAAATTTCGAAAGCGGTTCGATGTAGGAATGCGGATCGACCAGGCCTCCCGGGTAAAATACCAGGCCGGTTTTTGAATAATTATTAATTGTAGGGTTAATCTCGATATATTCCCTGTAATCATAAATAGTTACCGCACTTGATGGTTCCTGTTTTTCAGGCAGATAACTACACGAACCGATCAGCAGTGGCAGCAGTAACAACAAAAAGCTTCGTGTTCGCATAGAGCATTGATTTTCCGCAAAGATAATTAAGATGTGACGGCTGACAAGTAACGGGTGACCATTACCGTGCGCTAACCGCAATCAGCCTGTGCTGGGTGCGGAAAATTATCATTCCTTCGGAAACAGCAGGGGTGGCCATGCACGGGTCGTTCATCATGTTTTTGGCTAATAGATTGTACTGCGCTCCGGCCTGAATAACGAATATTTCGCCAGTCTCTGCAGGGAAGTATAGTCTCCCATCAGAAGCAACGCCTGAGGAAGAGAATGCTTTACCAAGATTTTCCTTGTATTTTACAGCACCAGTGAGTGCATCGAAACAGGTTAAAAGGCCGCTAATCTGCATGTTGTAAAGATAGCCATCATAAACAACCGGGCTTGCCATATAGGCACCCCCTCTTTTTAAGCTCCAGGCAACCTTACTACTCTTTGTTGTATCCTCCGGCAGTGTCAGGTCGCCGGTAGCATCGGGCCTGATGGCGAATATCGGTGAATATTTTCCATGTGCATTATTGATGAATATCATGTCATGAGCTACCACTGCAGTTGGAGCCGGTGCATTACCAACATTGCCTATCTTCCATACTTCCTGGCCTGAGGCAAGATCATTTGCTGTTATAAATGGATAACTGTTCAGAATGATGAGCGTTTTACCTTTTCCGGTATACAGGCATGGGGAACCCCATGAGGAAATTGTTTCTCGCTTCACCCGCCAGATTTCCTTGCCGGTAGCAACATCAAAAGTGGCCAGAAATGAGTTCTTCAGCAAATCGGCCTGAATCATGATCTTGCCATCGTAAATTACAGGGGAACTCGAATACCCCCATTCTACGCCGTTTTCATTAAACGGACCGGTGGCCAGGCTGCCGAGATCTTTTTTCCATAATAGCTTGCCTGTAAAATCATAGCAGAACAATCCCTGCGATCCGAACGATACCACAAGATGCTTCCCGTCAGTAGCCGGAGTAGGATTGGCATAGGTTGATTTTGTATGGCGCCGCTCTTTTGGAATACCTTTATCAGCTACGCGGTCCCATATGATTTTCCCTGTTTTCCGATCGAGGCAATACACTTTGAATTCTTGAATGCTGCTATCCAAGGCCATATCGATATCTCCATAAAGACCAATCTTTATTGAGTCGCCTTGAGTTGAACTTACTGCACTGGTAACAAAAACCTTGTCGTCCCAGATAACTGGACTGGAATGCGCCAGGCCGGGAATTGCCGTATTCCATCTGATATTTTCACCGGTTTTTACATCCCAGGTTACGGGAATATTCGCCTTATCAAGTATGCCGGAACCCATATATCCATGAAATTGGGGCCACTGTCTCGAAATATCGGTTTGGGCATAACCTGAGAGTACAGTCATCAGGACCAGGGCTACTGAAGCGGTCAGTTTTTGGAGGGGCATATTTATTGCGTAAAGATTCCTGCAAAGATAATTAAGAAGTGACAAGTGACGGGTGACAGGTGACGAAGAAGAAGACCGGTAGACGGAGAAGAAGACCGGTAGACGGAAGACGGAAGACGAGAGTAGGGGAGGTACCCGTGGGTCCTCCCTTTTTGCAAGCCAAAATTAACCCTCGATAGCGTTGTCACCCCCGCGCAGGCGGAGCCGGAAGCGGGGACCCCGTCGCATACCACGAAACCAATTGGGTTGCACTTCACCCCCTCCACCTGATCTTGTATTTTCAGCATTCAAAACTGGCCCTCGAATCTCGTCATTGGGAGTATGTCAGTATACCTTTATGCAAATAATCCGTCCGCTGCAAACCTGGCTGCCGGTGCAGATCCGGTAAGTGTAAATACCCTGAGGGAGATAATTCCGGTAAGGAATGGTTTTTATAACGCCTGCCGCAAGATATCCATCGAAAACCCGGCAGATCAACTGACGGTTGGTCGAATAAATGTCGACAGTAACAACGGATCCTTCCTGAATTGAAATCTCGAAATTCAGGTCATTCCCATTCACGGGATTTGGGTAAATCCTGGCAGCGATCTCGTATTTAAGAATCTCCATCTTTTCAATTTTAAAATTACTGCACCCCTCAGAATTGATGACCGTGATTTTAAGGAAATAGGTGCCGGGTTTGTTCCAGAGTACCCTAACGGTTGGCTTGTCGGTGATGCCGTCGACAAACCCTGCTTCCCCGCTGTTGAAATTGCCGGAAAGCAAGGCGAAATCCGAGGCAGGATCATGGTAGAGCTCCCAATGATAGGTGGCAGAGGGTAATGGTATCACCCTCTGAGCAGTAATCTGCCCGGTATAGGCAGATTGCTGCGATATCAGGTTAGCCGGAAAAATTGTTGCCGGCAGGATGGCGAGCAGCAGCGCTTGCTGGACAATATTTGGGAACACAGTCCGCTGGTTATAATTTCTGAACGGCCGGTCGCGGTTTTAGTACATGTACAGCAACGTCATTGGAAAACCCATCGGCTGTACAATCTGAATGATGAATGTCGGGCATGGAATTCGATGTGCCATCAACCGCGAGACTGATATTGAGCGCTGTTAAAACTTCCTCTGAATTGTGTTTGATAGTAACCCTCACAACAATACACTCTCCGGTGGCATCGGCTGTGCCGGATGCAGCCTTGACATTAACCGGGGTGGATGCAGAGTTCCATATGCCGGGAGCATCGGCATAGGCCCATTCAGTCGTTGCTCTCTGGGTTCCGCTGATGCCGGTCAGCTGAAAATCGGGCTGCCATGAGCCGGTAAATCCGGCTGCGTTGACCAGGAAGAAGCTGTAATCAGTTCCGTAATCATAAAATATGCCATCGGTGGCTGTCGGATCATATTTTGCAGATGCAATGTTGGCAACACAACTTTCAAGCTGATCTCCATAGGCAGATACGGTACCGTCAGCTTTCAGATTGGCGATATCCAGTGTAAAAGCCTGTCGGGGCTCAATCTGGAACACTTTAATATTTTGAGTTGTGCAACCATCAGTATTTTCAACATAAATGACTACAAATACCGGCTTTGCCGGATCATGGATAAATGATTTCCAGGTAATGTCGGTGGTTTCGCCCACTCCCGCATTGGTTGTGCTGTTCAACTCTGTTCCTGCCAACGCAATATGCATTCCTCCTGCGCTTTCAGCATTGGTCAGGTTTAAAGCGCCGTCAGTAAGGAAAGTCTGCTCCTGAGTAACTATCCATTTAAAGGTTTTCTCTCCGGTCAGGGCCGGAATATTTACGGAGTATGTATAGGGCGTTCCGGGCACGGGATGCAGTGCATCGTTGGATAAACAGGTGATGCTGATGCTCCGGGCTGCAAGAAGATTTACCGTGCCGGTGAGCTCTTGTCCGGACAACCGGGCAGAGCATGCCAGTAGAGCGGTAAAAAGAATTAGGTGATTTTTTTTCATCTGTTGGTTTGATTTAATCTAAGTGGTTAATTGACAATAATTTGTGGCCTTGATTTTATGATGATATGCCTGGTAACAGGCAGGGATTCGTTCCCATTGCAGTCGGATATCCACCAGGTGATATCATTTACGACCGCCCCATTTGCGGACCCGGGGATCGCAAAGTTTTCATGATCAGATGGTTGTCCTTCCCCGGAAATAAAAACTGATCCTTTCGTGGAAATCTCCCAGCGGATGGAAAATCCGAAAGTGATATCGCAATCGTCAATGAAATTTGCCGGATCGGGATCAAAGAAACGGTCCCCTTTTCGGAACAGAAAAAAATCAGGCCGGTAGGGATCGGCCCCGGATCCGGGGGACCAATAATTTGCCGCAGTAATATTCCCGACACAAAAAGTAAACGGACCGGCAGGAGCGGAGAAAGTCGGGGGTGAAATATCCGGAACCACAATCACCGGCACAACGGCTGAATATGGCTTGCTGCATGCGGCCCCTGATGCATCGGCCTTCACCCTGTAATAGAATATTCCAACTGTGGAGGCGGGGATTCTGATTGAACTTCCGGTTGCTCCGCTTATCGCTGTCCATAACGATATACCGGTCAGACTGACGAACCACTGGTAAGTTATGATTCCGGTTCCGTCGGTTACGGTGGCGGTAATGGTGGCGGCTGAATTCTGCGAAATAACTCCTCCTCCGGCTACCGCAACTGTCGGATCAGGAACGATGATGATCATTTTAGGGGTTGTCATGACCATCTTTCCGCTGTTATCGGTTATCCTGCAGTTATACCAGTAGGTTCCGGCGTTTATCAGGTTTGGCGGATCATAAATTACATCCGTGGCTCCGGTAATGGCTGTCCACGGACCAGTCACCGATAACCCAAACTGCCATTGGAAGCTGTATGGCAGTTGCCCGCCTTTGGTGGGAGTAGTAAAAGTTAATTTATCGGGGTTATAATTTGTGCAGGCAGTAACAGTTACAGTGTTGTGGGCACCGGGTATCAGTGTATCTCCCGGATAGACGGAAAAGCCCGGTGCTGTTGGTTCAACCTGCAGCAGCATCTTCAGCACTGTCAAAAGAATTGCGCTTGACATATCCCTGTTTTTTTATTATTTTTATTCTTTTTACCGCACCCCATGTATCCACTCATTGCCTTTGCCATTGGGAGTATTCCGATCATATATCTTTCGTGGCGCTCCCTGGGAAGTCCAAAAAATCATGGCTTTTTCCGATTTTTTGCCTGGGAATTCATGCTTTGGCTCCTGATCATCAATGTCCCGTTTTGGTTTAAAGACCCTTTCTCCTGGCATCAGATCCTTCCATGGCTGCTACTGGTTATTTCGATTTATCCTGTAGTTGACGGGTTATACCGTTTTAAGGTTGCCGGCCGCATAAATCGTGACCGGAATGATCCGACGCTTTTCGGTTTTGAGCATACCACAAGCCTCATCACCACGGGGATATACAGGTTTATACGGCATCCCATGTATGCGTCATTGCTCTATCTTACCCTGGGGATCGCACTTAAAAATCCGACACCTGACAGTCTTTTTCTTGCTTTTTTCGCCAGTTGGATGCTGGTCCGAACCGTTTTGAGGGAGGAGCTCGAGAACCTGGCATACTTCGGCGAGGAGTACCGGGAATACATGAAGCGTACCAAACGGTTCGTGCCGTGGCTCTTCTGATTTCGGATAATGGATCAACCATGTTTCAGCTGTTTTTAATTATAGATGCGGAACGCCGGCCGGAATGGAGAAATCGCGGCAACTTTATTTTTGCGATATTTATCCTCATGAAATCCTTAACACTTGCTTTGTCAGCCCTGCTTGGGCTTTGGCTTATTACCGGCACCGTGAATGCCCAATCACAAAAAGCCGATTGGCTCATTAATAATTCGGGATATGAATCGAAGCTCAATACAGAGGGCTCTCAACGGATCATCCTGGAGAACGGATTGATAAGCCGGACATTTTTGCTTGAACCGAATGCCGCCACCATCGGGTTTGATAATCTTGAAACCGGACAGTCCCTGCTTCGGGGTATCAGGCCGGAAGCCGAAATTGATCTGAACGGAAAAAAATATTCCATCGGCGGACTTACCGGTCAGCCGGATATGGCTTATCTTACCGAGGCCTGGATTTTGGCAATGAAACCGATAACCGGATCAATGCAGTATGTTGATTATAAGGTAGAACCCATTAGTGAGCGGCTCTCCTGGAAACGGATCCGCCATGCTGCTCCGGATGTTGCCTGGCCTCCGAAGGGTTTGCACCTCCTGATGAATTACCGGATGCCTGATGGGGATCCGGCAGGAAATATCAGAATAACCGTTCACTATGAAATATATGACGGCATTCCCCTGATGTGCAAATGGATCAGCCTGGATAACCATTCGAATGTGCCGGTTAACCTGAAAACATTTAAATCTGAAATTCTTGCCGCAGTTGAGAAAGAGTCACCGGTGGAAGAGCGGGGTGTGCCGCTTAAGAAACCTGATTTATTTGTTGAAACGGATTATGAATTCAGCGGCATGGAAACTATGAACACCACGCTGCACTCAGTTTTCTGGATGACCGACCCAACCTTTACCACGCAGGTGAATTATAGCCTGATGACGCCCTGTCTGCTGGAAGTCAGGCCGGAAATTGGTCCCGATCAGATCATTGAGCCGGGTAAGTCTTTTGAGTCATTCCGGGCCTGGGAGTTGGTGCCGGATGGTAATAATGAAGAACGGCGTTTGCTGGCTCAACGAAAAATGTACCGGGTGATTGCTCCCTGGGTGACCGAGAATCCGCTGATGATGCATATCCGGAATTCAGATCCTGAGAGGGTTAAGCTTGCTATTGATCAATGTGCAGCGGTGGGTTTTGAAATGGGGATTATCACCTTCGGATCAGGCTTCGACCTGGAATCTACCGACCCGGCCTATCAGAAAGAATGGAAACAACTCGCTGATTATGCTCATTCAAAAGGGGTTGAACTGGGAGGATATT
Source organism: uncultured Bacteroidota bacterium (assembly GCA_903832165.1). Taxonomy (GTDB): domain Bacteria; phylum Bacteroidota; class Bacteroidia; order Bacteroidales; family UBA12481; genus UBA12481. The sequence continues at coordinate 7,693 of CAILAQ010000527.1, forward strand.
CACTGTTGTCGAGCCGCAGCATCTCTGAAAAGGATGATGTCGTTAATCCGGCTACGGGTAAAACCGGCGGGGTAATACACGGCAGTGCTCCCTGTCTGGGCAGCAACTGGGGCCGGGAGTATATGGGTAAGCTTTACCATTGGTATAAGGTTACCGGCATGAACCTGCTGGAGCACGATGGTTCTTACCCGGGTCATATTTGTGCATCAACCACCCATCCGGGCCACCGGGGAAAAGACGACTCCCAGTGGTCACAATGGCGCACGATTACCGATTTCTATAAATGGTGCCGCGCTGAGGGTATCTATCTGAATATTCCTGATTGGTATTACCTGAATGGAGGAACGAAATGCGCGATGGGTTACCGTGAAGTCAACTGGTCGCTTCCACGAGAGCAGCAGGTAATCCATGCCCGCCAGAATATTTTCGACGGCACCCGTGAGAAAACCCCTTCGATGGGCTGGATGTTTGTGCCGCTGACTGAATATCAGGGTGGGGGAGCAGCCGCAACAATTGAACCTCTGAAGGAGCATCTCGTGCATTACGGTAAAATGCTTGCCTCAAACCTTGGCAACGGGGTTCAAGCCTGCTATCGCGGTCCCCGGCTCTTTGATTCAGATACTACCCGTAATCTGGTTAAAGAGTGGGTCGATCTGTATAAGGCGCATCGTGATATTCTCGAAAGTGATATCATCCATACCTCCAGCCGCAGAGCTGACGGCCGCGACCTCGACTGGATGTTTCACGCCAATCCCAACCTTAAGGAAAAGGGATTCCTGATGATTTTTAATCCAACCCAGTCCATTGTCAGGAAAGAAATTCGGATATCTTTGTATTACACGGGATTAACGACAGGAGCGCAGCTAATTGATAAATATGGAAAGGTTCGGCCCTTTTTGCTCAATCGTGATTATTCCATTACTTTACCGGTTGAGGTGAAGGCCGGTGAAGAGATATGGTTTACCATTAAATGAGTTTGGGTATGCAGATTAACTATTTGACAAACAATCTTGATGAGTACTCTTCGGTAATTGAAAGTGCCTATCTTTGAATGGATTATGAATTATTCGGGTAAAACTAAAGAGGAGCTCATTGAGGAGCTGGAAGCGGCGAATGAGCGTTATTTTGCCATTTATAACCAGTCCCCCATAGCCATTGAGCTATATGGTGCAGTAGGTAATTTATTGCAGGTCAATGAATCGTGCCTGAAACTCTTCGGTATTAAGAATATTGATGAAATCAAGGGATTTTCACTTTTTGCCGATCCAAATATCAGTCCGGAGCATAAAGTGCAATTGGAAGCGGGACTAGGTGTTCACTATCAGGGGGCTTTTAATTTCGATTTAGTCAGGGAACATAAACTTTATGCCACCAGCTGCGTGGGGATAATCTGGCTTGATGTACTGATCACTCCATTGAAAGCCAGGGTCTCTGATTCCGGTTATCTGGTCCAGATTCAGGATATTACAGAGCAGAAATATTTCGAAGATTCGCTTCGAAAAACAGAGGTGGAATATCGCGATTTCTATCTGAATGCACCGATCGGCCTTTACCGTACAACGCCTGAAGGTAAAATCATATTGGCTAATCAGGCTGTCGCCACCATGCTTGGGTGCAAGAGTATTGAAGAACTCGAAGGAAGAATGCTGGAATCAGACAATTTCGGGCCTTCCTATTCGCGCGAATTTTTTGTGGAGGAAATATCCAGGAATGGCGAAGTCAAGGATCTGGAGGCACTATGGGTTTGCATTGATGGCTCAATCCTGAATGTTGAAGAAAATGCAAGAGTAATCCGAGACTCGGGGGGTAATGTTCTTTATTATGATGGATCAGTGGAGGATATTACGGATCGTAAAGCCACCGAAGAAGCTTTATCCCTGACATTGAAGCGGGCAGAAGCCAGCGACCGTCTGAAAACCGCATTTCTCAACAATATTTCTCATGAAGTCCGGACTCCTCTGAATGGTATTCTCGGGTTTGTTGAACTGATTGAAGATCCCGGTTTAACTCCTGATGACAGGGATTTGTACAAGGATATCCTACATATAAGCGCACACAGGCTTTTAGATACCATTAACAGTTATATGGATATTTCTCTGCTGGTATCGGGGAATATGATGGTAAAGAAAGCAGGATTTAACCTGTCAACCTTGTTAACCCAGGGATATGAGGACTTTCTGAAGGAGGCGTCTTCAAAAGGTATTGTGATCAAAATGAACCTTCCGGACAATTCAACTGCTTTAACACTGAACTCTGATCCTGAACTGATTCGCAAGGTGTATTATCACTTATTGTCGAACGCTGTGAAGTTTACAGAGTTTGGTACGATAAATATTGACTGCAGGATTGATGGAAACAAGGTTGAAATTACTGTTGAAGATTCAGGCATCGGAATCAGGGAGGATAATTGCGAACGGATTTTTGATACCTTTCTTCAGGCCGATTTGTCAAATACCCGCAAGCATGAAGGCAGTGGGCTGGGTCTTGCTATTGCTAAAGGAATAATAGAATTGCTTGGCGGTAAGATCTGGGTTAAATCTACCCTGGGTTATGGCTCTGCATTCGGATTTTCAGTACCCGGACTACAACTGCCGGAAAAAGTGATTAATAAACCATCGTCCGGGCATGTTCAAAATATTGATGAAGAGCTTGTTATATTGATTGCAGAGGATGATCCGATTAATATTTATTTATTGGAATCCATGCTGAGTAAAACCAAGGCTATCGTTTGGCACGTTGAAAACGGACAGCTGGCAGTGAACTTCTGCAAAAGTCATCCTGAAGTTGGAGTTGTGCTGATGGATCTGAAAATGCCTGTTATGGATGGTTTTGAAGCAACCCGCCTGATAAAGGCTTTCCGCAAGGATCTGCCTGTTATTGCTGTCACCGCATATGCCATGCCCGGCGACATGGAGCTCGCTTTTGAAGCCGGCTGCATCGATTATATTGCAAAACCTTTCAGTGCGGCTACGCTGCAGGAAAAACTTAAAAAATATTGCTCTCTCTGAGGCGCCAGTCACCAGTCGGCAGTTGGCAGTTGGCAGTTTGAAGTAACCAGTAACAATTATGATATGAAATTTCGCATTGTTTTCTTCCTGAGTCTGCTGTCAACCAGTCTGATGGCACAGCTTAAACCGGATGTGCTTACTTTTTCCCCGTTTGAATGGAAATCTGAAGCCCCGGCTGATTGTCCTTATCCGGCATCCAAAGAAATAACCGGAATTACGCTCCTTGGCGTGAAAAGCGGTTTTCATTTTGGGGATACCTGGTATCCAACCTGGGCTGACGACGGAAACCTGTATTCTCCCTGGACCGATGGCTGTACCTGGCGGCTTGACGGTTCGGACGACTGCTCCAGCTCTTTCGGCGAGCATGCCACTACCGGTCATGCCGTGTTGGAAGGCGATGATCCGATGACGCTCAAAGCATACAGCCTTGGCATGACCACAGCCTCCTCTATGCCTTATCACGGTCGCTATCCCTGTGGAAGCCTCATTTATAACGGCGTATGGTATTATGGCACCTACTGCCTCGATCCCACCGGTGCCGCGCGTTATGGCGATAAGGTGATCAACTGGCCGTGGATGGGGCCTTTCGTTGGATTTCGCACCAGTAAGGATTATGGTCGGAGCTGGACAGAAACAGGCCATACACCGGAAAAACCTCTCTTCGGAGAAACCGGGATCAATGGTTATCCTGTCAGAATAGGATCCCCGCATTTTGTTGATTTTGGCAAGAACCTTCAATATTCCCCTGACGGTAAAGCCTATATGGTAGCTCATGGAGCCGATACAACAGATCCTAAATACCGGTTCTGGAACGACAGCTGGATTACCGGTGACCAGATATATCTCACCCGCGTTGTTCCAAAGCCCGAGAATATGAATGACGCTTCAAAATATGAATATTTTGGTGGCATGGATTCAAAAGGAGCACCGGTATGGACTGCTGATTTCAAGAAAATCAAACCGTTGCTGGAATGGAATAATAATATGGGCTGTGTGACCATGACCTATAATGCGCCATTGAAAAAATACCTGATGTGCGTGACCGACGGAGGGAATACGTGTGCGAAAATGAGCACCTATATCCTTGAGTCCAATCAGATTACCGGCCCTTGGAAACTCGTTACCTACCTAAAGGATTTTGGGCAGCAAGCCTATTTTGTAAATATTCCATCGAAATTCATCAGCGCTGATGGCCGCACCGCATGGTTATGGTATTCCGGTAATTTTGCACCCGACTGGAACGGCATGAAAATCGAGGCTAATCCTCCGGGAAGCCATTACGGACTGGTTATGCAGAAAATTTCCCTGAATAGATAGTACGTGTTTCTGTGTTTGCGAGGATTTCCATTCTATGATGAACCGTGCTTCTTTTGTGGGCCTGACCCTGTTTCTGTCGCTCTCAGTCAATCTTCAGGCGCAGAGGAGCATGCCCGATTCCCTCAAGGCAAGCCGCATGACCGAAACCCTCCGTTTCAATGGTAAGCCCGATGAAGCCTTCTGGCAATCAGCAGAGCACATATCAAATTTTACTCAGCGGGAGCAGGACTTTGGACAGCCATCGACGGAGAGGACAGAGGTGGCAATCGGCTATGATCAACAAGCCATCTGGATTGCCGTATGGTGCTATCAAAAGGATATGTCAAAGGTGATTGCCAAGTCGATGCAGCGCGATTTTGATATGGAGGCTGAAGATAACTTTCAGGTTATGATTTCGCCATTTAATGATAACCGGAACGGCTATTTATTTATAATCAATCCTTTAGGCGCACGTGCTGATCTTCTGGTTGCCGGTAATGAAGAATTCAATCCCGACTGGAATGGCGTTTGGGACGCAAAAACAAGTAAGGATGATAAAGGGTGGTATGCGGAAATCATTATTCCTTACAGTGCTTTGAAATTCAAGAATGAGGCCAATCAGGAGTGGGCACTGAATTTCGAACGGTACATCAGCTGTAATAATGAGCAGGTTCGCTGGCAGGGTTGGAGCCGCGATCAGAATATCGGGAATATTTCCATGGCCGGCCGACTGAACGGACTCTCAAACATTTATTATGATCAGCGATTTGAGCTGAAACCATACGCGCTGGGTGGTTGGAATCGCGATGATGAAGGCGGTAAAGTTAAACCCAACGGGAAAATCGGCGGCGATCTGAACTGGAATATTTCGCCTAACCTGAAACTGAATATTACGGCCAATACCGATTTTGCTCAGGTGGAGGCTGACAGGGTACAAGTGAACCTTACCCGTTTTGATCTTTATTATCCCGAAAAGAGAGAATTCTTTCTGGAAGGGGCAGATTTTTACACATTTAAGCTTGGGCAAACCAGTAAGATCTTCTATACCCGGAAAATCGGACTCGAAAACCGCGAGCCGGTAAATGTTCTCGGTGGTGTCAGGCTTTTCGGGAAGGTGGGGAAAAATAATATCGGTCTGCTTAGTCTGCAGACAGCTGAAAATGGAACGGTTCCCACCACAAATAACAGTGTTTTCAGGTACAGGCGGGATATCGGGACCCAATCCTATATTGGAGGTATCGTTACCTCAAAATACAACCGGGATAAATTCAATCTGGTAGTTGGCCTGGATGGGAGCTACACCACTTCTAAGTTTCTGAAAAATAAGAATCTGATCATTTTTGGAGCCGTGGCAGAATCGTTTGATCAGGGGATGTCCCGAAACGACAATGTCAGCTATCGTTGTTATATTGATTTCCCCAATGATTTGATTGATAATTATATAGCTACTTCATCCATCCCCGCTGGATTTAATGCTGAATTAGGATATTTTGGCCGGCAAAATTTCGATGCGATCAGCTGGAACCTCAATCTGTCACCCAGGATTTTTCAAAAATACGGATTTCAGAAATTTGAGTTCAATCCATGGGAATTGGTGGTTTACCGTACCCATAACACAGGCGAACTTGAAAGCATTTCTGATGAAACCAGGCTGCTTGGATTCCAACTGAAATCCGGGGGTAAATTCGAGTATAACATTAAATATAATTACGACCGTCTGGACCACGAATTTGAGCTTACCGATCAGATCCTGATACCGGCAGGTAAATACCAGTTTTTACAGCATGAAATAGGAATCGAAACCTATGAAGGACGAAAAATCTGGGGCCAGATTGTCGGGAGTATCGGAAAATATTACGAGGGGGATATCAAGTCAATGGAGCTGGCAGTGGGGCTGAATATCAGCAGTCACCTGAATATAAAAGCAGATTACGAGCTTAACTACCTGAAATTCGGATCACATAAAGATTTGGTCCAGCAACTGGCTGCCTACATAAATTATGCATTTACCACAAGGCTGGATCTTGCTTTGTTTTCTCAGTGGAATACGGAGGATGACCTTGCCCTGATGAATTTCAGGATACATTGGATACCCCGTATCGGAAGTGATTTTTATTTTGTTTTCAATAACGGATATGAGCCTGTTCATCAGGCAGAGCTGATGCATCCGAACATCAGCAGCGGTGCGGCAAAGCTGGTCTGGCGGTTTACTTTCTGATCATCACATTCAAAGTTCGTATCTTTCCCGAAAATTTTAAGGCATCCTTTCATGGAAAAAGAACAATTTAAGATCCCCACTGAAGAGATCAAGGATATTATCAAACTCCAGGGCTTTGGGATCGTATCGAACCATATCACTGTTGACGGGATGAAAGTGGGATTTATGTATCGTGAAGATCGTTTCGACAAGGAAGATACCGGTTGGCGATTCCTTTCCGGAACAGAAACGGAAGAATACATTGACGATCCGGAAACCAGCAAGGTTTTCAGCATTAATGCGATAGCCAATTATGATCCCGCAATCCTACCCTATATCAAATTGCCCGTAGGAACAGAATTGGAACGCGTTGAAGGCTCCGACGAGTTTGTGATTCTGGAAGATTAAACTGAAATACAAGAAAATGAGCAATACACTTTCCAACAATCCTTTGTTGCACCCCTTCGTAAGCATACACCAGGCTCCTCCATTCGATCTCATTGCAGAAGAGCACTTTATACCTGCTATACAAACCCTGATCAGTGAGGCTGAAGATAAAATACTGGAGATCATAGGGATAAATGAGAGTCCGTCATTTGAAAATACTATCCTGCCACTGGAAAAGAATGGTGAGCGCCTTGGAGTTGCAGCCGGAATCCTGTTTAACCTCAACCATGCCGAAACTACTGAAAAATTGCAGCAGGTAGCCCAGGAAGCATCAGGCCTGCTTACCGACTACTCCAGCCGTATGCTGATGAATCCCGCACTTTTCAGTCGCATCGATACCCTCTTTAACCAGTATTTTCCCCAACCCGACACCCAACATCCGATACCTGACACCCGAAACCCGATACCCGATACCTTTGTTTTATCTATCGAGCAATCAACCGTCCTGCGCAACTGGCACCGCGATTTTGTCAGGAACGGAGCCCGGCTCGAAGAGGAATCGAAAAAACGGTTTGCGGAAATCCGCTCACGATTATCGACAGTCACCCTGCAGTTTGCCGACAATGTGCTGGCCGAAACCAACGATTTCTTCCTCCATCTGACAGATGAAGCGGACCTGAGCGGGTTGCCCGGTTTTGTAAGGGAAGCGGCCGCGGAGGAGGCCGAAGGCAGAAAGCTGGCCGGCTGGGTTATTTCCCTGCATGCCCCAAGTTATGTTCCTTTTCTCAAATATTCAGATCGCAGGGATCTTCGCGAGAAGTTGATCCGGGCGTTCGGATCCCGCGGCAACAGGGGAAATGAAAAGGATAACAAATCGCTGATCCGGGAGATTGCGAACCTCAGGATGGAGATGGCTTCCATTATGAAAGAGTTTGATTATGCTTCTTATGCATTGGCTGAGAGCATGGCCGGATCGGCTGCCAGAGTGATGACCTTCCTCGGGGATATACATAAATATTCAAAACCGGCAGCTCAGAAGGAACTTACTGAAGTTGCCTCTTTTGCAAAAAATGAGGGAGCTGATTTTGAACTGGAATCGTGGGACTGGAGCTATTACGCAGAAAAACTCCGTGAGAAGAAATTCGATTTCCGCGAGGAGCTTTTGAAACCCTATTTCAAGCTGGAAAATGTAATCGAAGGTATTTTCCTTCTCGCGAATAAACTATATGGATTACAATTTGAGGCCATCAGTGGAATTCCTGTTTATCATCCCGACGTAATGACCTATGAGGTTAGGGATGAAAACGGTGATTTCCTCTCGCTCCTTTATCTTGATTTTTTCCCGCGGCCCGGTAAGCAGGGTGGTGCATGGATGACTGATTTCCGGGGACAGTCGAAACTTAATGGATCGTCTGTCAGGCCACATGTTTCGCTGGTATGCAATTTTTCCAAACCTACTCCGGGCAAACCCTCGCTGCTAACCCATGATGAGGTGAATACCTTTCTGCATGAGTTTGGCCATGCCCTGCACGGGATGCTTGCACAGTGCACGTATCCGTCGGTATCCGGCACTAATGTTTACCGCGATTTTGTTGAATTACCAAGCCAGGTGATGGAAAACTGGGCATTGGAGAAAGAGTGGCTCGATCTTTATGCCGTACATTTTGAAACCGGTGAAAAGATCCCGGCTGAACTTATCGAAAAGCTAATTGAATCGAAAAATTTTCTCGAAGGATATGCTTTTGAACGGCAGCTGAGCTTTGGTTTTCTGGACGAAAATTGGCTGAGACTTATGCTCAAATGGTGGCCGTTTGGTATGGTGGTATTCCTCTTAAAGCTGGTAAAGAGTATACAAGAGAGGGGCAAACTGGTTTTAGTAGAAGATTGGTTGGGGTTTTTATTCGACAGTGTCAAATGCATATGGATGAATGGATTGTTGCCAATGGATTGAGATGCAGTGGCTCTATTCGTGACCCGAGTAATAATCCATTTAAATA
>CAILAQ010000528.1 GCA_903832165.1 uncultured Bacteroidota bacterium
AATCAACAGACTTGCCGGTTCCATAAATGATTGCCTTTGATTTTGTAAGGAAGCCACCGAATTCTGTCAGAATAAAAATTACTATCAGAAATACAAGAAAAGTTGAACCCATCACGCTCAGAAACCCGTTCACTGCATTGGCAGTCAATTGAAGAATTTTTGCCGGTTGAATGATACCTGACAGCTGATCGGCACTCATTTTCACCCCATTCTGATTTAAAAACAGGATGATCGAATCCCCCATTTTACTGAGACTAACCTCATAATCTGCCACACTGCTTGAAAAGGACGACAGAGTTCCGCCGATCATTAAAATAAACACTACAAAAAGCAGAACCAAAGCCAGAATAACAATCAGCAATGCAGCCGCGTGGGAGACTTTCCGCTTTTCGAGCCAGGCTATTGGCTGGGCACAAATTATGCTGACAAAAAGAGCCAGTAAAAACGGAGTTATGACTGATTTGGCAAAGATTACTCCTGCAAAAATGATGACCAGCGCGGCGGCAGGCACCAGGGGGGAAGTATCTGTAGTTCCGGCAGTTTTATTACTCATATCAGCAGTTTTTTAGGTTTGTTGGAAACTTCATAAAAATACCAATTTTTGCTGACAGTCACTAAAACAGGCTAAGCTGTGGATCCGCCGACATTTCCGGGGACACTTCCGGAGGAGTGAATTCGGGCCATGGACCAAATTCCGATTTTAACCTCCGGATGAGAGGGCGCAAACTGGATTTATATAATTCATCGGCATTGGCACCCGGATAAATTTCGGTGATTTTTTGAAGGTGACCAGGAAAATTCTGCCGGATAGCTTTCATAAAAGGGTCGCGGGTGCTGCCCCGAAGGTGTAACGTTCCTGTTTCCACAAAATTTGCCCCGTTTTTCCTGGCCAGCTCAAATATTCCACGGAGATTTTCCTCAGAATCGGTCAGAAGTGGAATTATCGGCATTATCAGAACGCCCGTGCGGCACCCGGCTTTAGAAAAATCAGCGAGCATATTCAAACGATCTGCGGCCGAAGCTGAATCAGGCTCAGTGACCTTGCGAATGTTTTCCTCAAGAGTAGAAACCGAAACAAAAATATCCACCTGAACAAGTTTGGCGAGTTCACTGATCAGATCGATATCGCGGAGCGGCAATATTGATTTAGTGACAATGACCAATGGATTCCGATGTTTAATAAATATCCGCAAAACCTCGGGCATCAACCTGTTTTCAACTTCTGCAGACTGATAGGCATCGGTCACACCACCAAGATTGACCGGCAATTTTTTCCAGCTTTTTCGCGACATCTCCCGGTCGAGTACCTCCGCAATATTAGTTTTCACGTAGATATCGCTGAAAAAGTCGGGATCATCCAGATATCGATGGGAATATCGTGCAAAACAATACACACAGCCATGTCCGCAACCTCTGTAAATATTAACATCCCAGTTGGTTGCGAAGGTCTGCTCATGGTAATGCAGCGCTGATTTTGCCTGAACTTCTCTGATCACTTTTTAATCAAGATAATGCCAACAATATAATATTTCCCTTGAAAGAGTTGTCATCCCCGCGAAGGCGCAGCCGGAGGCGGGGACCCCTTCCCCAACCATGAATTTACCCAATAGCATTCCCAATATTTGTCTAATTTTACCTCAAATTACCTTTCAATGTTCAAGCCATATCTCGCAGCAGGAATTCTTTTCCTCTTAACCTCAGCCACTCTTTCCGCCCAATCCGACAATGACCTTATCCGCTTTGTCAATCCGCTTGCCGGTACCTATAAAATGGGACATACTTTTCCGGGGGCAACAGTGCCTTTTGGATTCGTACAACTCAGCCCGGACACAGATACCATTGGATATGAGCTTAATGGCAAATATAATGGAGAGGTTTACCGGTACTGCGCCGGGTATCAATATGATGATCCGACAATCGTCGGATTCAGCCACACCCATTTCAGCGGCACCGGCCACAGCGATCTGGGCGATTTTCTGATCATGCCAACTACCGGAGAACTGAAAATGAACCCAGGAACCGACGACAAGCCGGGTTCAGGGTATCGTTCCAGGTTCAGTCACAGTGCAGAAAAAGCAGAACCTGACTATTATTCCGTGATGCTCGACGACTATGGGATAAAAGCTGAACTCACCGCCACCACGCGTGTGGGTATACATAGATACACTTTCCCGAAGGCCGGTCCTGCCCATATCCTGCTCGACCTGATGTCAGGAATTTACAATTATCCCGATAAGAACGTGTGGACATTCCTGAGAGTGGAGAATGACACGCTGGTGACCGGATATCGCCAGACGAACGGATGGGCCCGCACGCGGACGGTCTATTTTGCCATGAGCTTTTCGAAGCCCATCAGCCACTACGGCCAGCGTAAATATGACCAGTCGGTTTACAAAGGATTCTGGAGAAAATTTGATGAAACAAAGGATTTTCCCGAGATGGCCGGCCGTCAGATCCGCACCTGGTTTGATTTCGACGTAAAAGACGGGGAAGCGGTGATGGTAAAATTTTCCCTTTCACCGGTCAGCACAACCGGTGCCATAAAAAACCTCATTGCTGAAGCTCCGGGCTGGAATTTCGATGGTTTTCGCAAGCAAGGTCAGGAATCCTGGAATACGGAGTTGGGTAAAATCAGGGTTGAAACGACTAATGAAGAACAGAAACGGGTTTTCTACACTGCCCTTTATCACACTTTCCTGAGCCCGGTAACTTTTATGGATGTCGATGGCATGTACCGCGGTCTCGACCAGAACGATCATCAGGCCAAGGGGTTTACAAATTATACCGTATTTTCCTTATGGGATACCTATCGTGCGCTACATCCGCTTTTCAATATCATTCAGCCAAAGCGCAACGGCGACATGGCAAAATCGATGATGGCGCATTACGACCAGAGCGTGCAAAAAATGCTGCCGGTATGGTCGCACTTTGGGAATGAAAACTGGTGCATGATTGGCTACCACTCGGTTCCGGTGCTGGTAGACACTTATATCAAAGGAAATCTCGATTATGATCCCAATAAGTTGCTCGATGCCATGGTAAAAACCGCTTCACATACCAGTTATGATGGGTTAGGGTATTATATGACGATGGGCTATGTGCCTGAAGACAAGAACAGTTCTTCAGTTTCAAAGACCATTGAATTCGCATATGACGACTGGTGCATCGCGGAATTTGCAAAAAAGATAAATAACATGGCCGTGTATGAACAGTTCAAGGGACGGTCGGAAAATTTTAAAAACGTTTATGACCCTGCCATTGGTTTCATGCGGCCGAAGCTTGCCGATGGCACCTGGAAAAAGGATTTCAGCACCATGAGTACCCATAACCAGGGATTTATCGAAGGAAATGCATGGACCTACAGCCTTTTTGTTCCTCACCAGGTGGATAGGATGATTGAAATGATGGGCGGTCCGAAAGTCTTTATCAGGCACCTCGATTCTCTTTTTACCATGAAGCTCGATGATTCATTTTTTGCTGAAACCGAAGATATTACGCGCGACGGCCTAATAGGCAATTATGTACACGGCAATGAACCCGGCCATCATATTCCATACCTGTATAACTGGGCCGGAGCTCCGAAGAAAACGCAGGAGCGGGTAAGGATGATCATGGAAACCATGTATCACGATGCCCCGGATGGTTTGTGCGGAAATGATGATGCCGGCCAGATGTCGGCCTGGTATGTATTCAGTGCACTCGGTTTTTACCCGGTTTGCCCCGGATCAGATCAGTATTCGATCGGCAGTCCGATGATACAATCAGCGAAACTAACTCTGGAGAACGGCAAAACTCTTGAAATAGAAGCTGTTAACCAGTCATCTGAGAACATTCATGTGACAAAGGTTACTGTAAACGGAGTGAATATCAGGCGGAACTACCTCACTCACAAGGAAATTATCAGCGGAGGGAAAATAACCTTTGTGATGGGAAAATAATTTTTGTTTATTTTTATAGGTGTAATCCACCACCTGTAAATCTAAATATTATGAAGTCACGCAAATTTATTTTGGTATCCGCGATTTTTGGGATCTTGCTGTCACAGAGTGCGGTTTTCGGTCAGAAATCCAATTCCGTATTTTATTATCCGGTCAAATCAGTCGTCATTGAATATGCGCATACCGGATCGGCCACAGGTACTGAAACCTGGTACATGGACAACAATGGCAAGCTGTCGGCACGGTATACAGAGCTCACCGAAAAATCCTTCGGCTCCACCACCAAGACCAGTCAGGTGGTTATTCAGAAGGATTCTGTTTTTTACACCATCGACCTGATCAATAAGACAGGCCTGAAGCAAACGGTCCATATCGATCAGGCGGACATTGACAAGTGGGGTAAAAACCCTGAAGAAGCCTGGACAAACATGGGTTTCAAGAAAGTTGGTGATGAAACGATTCTCGGAAAGCCCTGTCAGATCTGGGAAGGCATGTCGACCAAATCATGGATCTGGCAGAATTTCGTGCTGAAAACCGAAATCGACCTGTTTGGAAAAAGCACCGTTGAGGCTAAAAAGATAGATATCGGTGGAACTATCGATAAATCAAAATTTGAAATTCCGGCAGATATAAAAATGGAAGAATCCGTTATCAATGCAGGCGATCCGGTTTTCGACAGCCTTGGAAAGGGATTGGAAAGAGGGCTTAATGATCTGAAAGACATGTTTGGGCCAAAGAAAAAGAAGAAATAAAAATCATCTGGAGCTTTCATTCATATTGTGTAATATTAAAGTCGTACTTTAATATTGTACAATATGGCTTATTTACCAAGAACTATTGAGAAAGAAGCAATCCTTCTCTCAAAAAATTATTCGGTACTGACCATCACCGGACCCCGTCAATCAGGTAAGACCACATTGGCACGCCATCTGTTCAGGGAATTGCCATATTTCAGTTTTGAAAACCCGGATGTCAGGAACTTTGCCACAAACGATCCCCGGAGATTTTTCGATCAGCTTCCGAAGGGAGCAATTCTCGATGAGGTGCATCATATTCCTGAAATGCTCTCCTATTTACAACAGATTGCAGATGACAATGATGGCGAAGTTTTATTTGTTTTGACAGGAAGCAATCACTTTTCCGTCATGGAAAAAATAACACAGTCGCTGGCCGGGAGAACAGGAATTTTAAAGCTGTTGCCATTTTCAATAACCGAGACAGCAGCGGCAGGTTTGTCAGCAACTGATGAAATGATTTATAAAGGGTTCTATCCGAAGGTCCACACCCGGGATCTTTCTCCGACCAAAATCTATCGTAATTACTATGAAACCTATTTGCAGAAGGATGTTCGCCAGCTAATTCAGATAAAGGATCTCAACCTGTTCGACAAATTTGTCCGGATATGCGCCGGGCGGATTGGAAGCCTTTTGAATACTTCGGCTCTGGCCAATGAAACGGGCGTATCTGATCCTACAATCAAATCATGGTTATCGGTTCTCCAGGCCTCCTATATTGCCTATCTCCTTCCGCCATTTTATGAAAACATACGTAAGCGGATGGTCAAGTCGCCCAAGTTTTACTTTTACGATGTGGGCCTGGCCTCCTACCTTCTAGGCATTACCGATCCGGTTATGGTAAGCCGGGATCCACTGAGGGGATCATTATTTGAGAATATGGTAATTATTGAGATGATAAAGCATCAGTTCAATACCGGGTTGGATCAACCGCTTTTCTTTTACAGGGACAATCACAGCAATGAAATCGACCTCATTGTTAAGAAGGCAGATCAGATCCAGGCGATAGAAATAAAATCTGCTCAAACATTTAATCCGGGGTTTCTAAAAGGATTAAACCATTTAACCAAATTATTCCCGGGGCGCGTTATCAGCGAGCACCTTGTTTATGACGGGAGTATGGAACAAACAGGCGCCAGATCGATCCTGAATTTCAGAACTTTCTCCAGCTTGCTGCATGAATCATTCCACGTTTGACCATAAGCTTATCCCATGAGAACCAATTTCATGACTTTGCTGATAATAATAGCCGCTTTTCAGGCTATACCGAATCCATCCTTTTCCCAGAGCAAGGAATTGATTTCGGTTCGGTCGACCTCTCTGGTGATGCGCTCCATCGACGGTGACCGCCAGGTTTGTGTTGCTGAAATTAATAGTCCGGTAACGGGATCCTGCACGCTGGAAGTTGCGATTCCAGGCAGGCCATTGATAAAAATGGCGGAGCCTCCGCTCAATCAGAAAATAACTTTTACCGTTCCGGTGATTGAAGTCGAAACCATGGTGACGGCGCGCATCAGGCAATCAGGGAAAATAATTTCAGAATCGAAGTCTGCCCTCAAGCCTCCTAAAAAGTGGACTGTATATGACGTTCAGGTGTCGCATCACGATCTTGGCTATGCCGATTATTATCACATGATGCGGCGGGATGTGAGGGAATGGGGCATTGAGCTGGCGCTTGAAAATTGCCGGCTTACGGACAGCTGGCCAAAGGAGAGCCGTTTTCACTGGACTGTAGAGACGAGCGAACCGATGACCGGGTTTCTGCAGTATCAGCCCGACAGTGTAATTGCGGAGCTTACCCGCAGGATAAAAGAGGGTCGGATTGAGCTTGGCGGACTGCATAATTCCGTATCCACCGAACATATGAGTTATGAAGTTCTGGCGCGTGCCTTTTACACCCCTAACCGATATATTGTTGACTGGATGGGAATTCCTCCATCAAAAACCGCACTGGATACTGATGTGGTAGGATTTGTGCGATCGCTTCCACTGTTTACCAAGGAGGCTGATATCCCTTACTTCATGATGGGGATCAATTCGTCGGTGGTGGCTTTCGACCAGGCATACCGGGATGCTGCTTACTATTGGAAGGCTCAGGATAACGACCCGAAGATGACCCTCTTTAAGACCTGGCCCTATTATTCTCCAGACCGGCTCGTTGCTTATAATTCCGAAGAAATTTCGTCACTACTGGGCCGATATGAGTCGAGGCAGGATTACCCATACGGCTGCATTTTATCTGAGGACAGTTATGATTTCGGCTTGCCGGAGATGACGAATGTGGAAAAGATAAAATCATGGAATTCGAAATTTTCCAATCCCGTTATAGTTTCCGCAACCATGTCGATGTTTTTCGATGACATTGCTTCGCAGAAGAATCTTAAGGAATTTACGGTTTACGACAAGGATGCTCCCAATGCCTGGGCCGATGAGGATTTGGCGGATGCCCGTCTGGAAAGTGATGCCCGGTTCCTCGGCTACCGTATTCCCGGCGTGGAGAAGCTGGCCACCATGGTTACGGCAACCGGCGGCGGGAGGTACCCGTGGAGCGACCTTTATCAGGCCTATAACCGGTTGCTGATGTATCATGAGCATACTGACGGCGCCTATGCCGAAGGTCCTATTTATGTACCGCCATCGCTGAAGGACAGCACAGCGGCCAACGCAAATTATTATGAGGTGGAGCAGGGCATGCACCGGTCGCTGGTGAGTGAAAGCCGGGAATATCTTGAGAAAGCAGAAACGGTGGCGATTGGCTCACTGAAGAAACTCATAACAACCGGTAAAGAAACTACCCTGGCAGTCTACAACCCACTGAATTATGTACGCACCGACGTAGTGACCTTCAATGCGCCGGGCGGCGAGGGGGGGTGGCAGCTGTACGACAATACCACCGCCCGGACGGTGGCCTGCCAGAAATGGCCGGATGGAACACTGTTTTTTGTGGCCACCGATGTGCCTCAATCCGGGTACAAAACTTACTCGATCCGGCCCGATCCGAAAGTTGTTCCGGCAGCCGCCAAGACTATGGCCGGCGAAGAAATACTTGAGAATAAGTACTACCGGCTCGTGTTCGACCCAAAGACCGGGGGAATAAAAAGCATCACCGACAAGGAGCTCGGCCGCGAACTCGTTGACCAGTCGGCCCCCACCAAATTCAATGAATATCTTTACCAGCGCTACGAGACCGCACGCCACTCAGTGGCCCCTGTATCTTACACACCCGAAAAAGCCACACTCTCCTGCTTCCGGGGAACCCTGGCCGACATGATGGTATCGAATGTAACTGCATTTGGATGCAATTTTATTACTCAATATGTTATTCTATATAATAACATTAAACGGATAGATTTTCTACTCAATATTGATAAATCTCCATCGGGCCGGAGTCTGAATGACTTCCGTCAGGGGAATGCGAAAAATAAGGAAGCCCTGTTCTACAGCCTCCCATTTTCGGTACCTGGTTTTACCATTCGTCACGAACTCCCGGGTGCCGTGGTGGAGCCCATTGCAGACCAGTTCGAAGGCTCATCAACCGACTATTACGGAATTCAGCATTTCACCGATTTGTCAAATAAAAATTTCGGCATCACACTGGCCACTGTCGACGCGCCGCTGGTGGAATACGGCAAACCCAGAGCTGCCAGTTGGGGTAAGCCCGACGGGTATGAGCATAGTATGAAAAAATCAGAAAACAGCCGGGTGTACCTCTACCTGCTCAATAATATGTTCTTTACCAATATCCGGATGAGCCAGCCCGGACCAATGACATTCCGCTGGTCGGTAAGGAGCCACCGGGGTAACTGGAAAAGCGGCGGGGCTTCCCGATTTGGCTGGGAGACTTCCCATCCCCTCGAGGCCATAATTTTGCCTGCAGAAAACCAGGGGCAATTGCCGGCAAATAGTTATTCATTTCTCGGCATCGATCGCGGGAATATCACCTGCACCACAATAAAGCCTGCCGAAGCTAACGGATCAGGAATTATCTGCCGCTTCTTCGAGCTCAACGGCGAAAAAACCACGGTGAATATCGATTTGCATTTTATTGGCAAAATCCGGCAAGCTAATGAAACAAATCTGGTAGAAGCCGATCGGAATATTCCCGTAACAGTGACCGGTAACAACAGGATTACGCTTACCATCCCTCCGCATGGCATCCGGACAATCAGGATCATTCCCGAAGAAAATACGGTGGGTGCGGTCGGCACCCTTACTGCAGAAGCATTATCAGACAGGCAGATACAGCTCAACTGGAACAAGCCTGAAACCGGTTCCGGGGAAGTGGCCTATTATAGAATATACCGGGGAAAGGATAAAAATTTCAGTGCCGACTTACGGCATCTGGCCGGCTCCAGCGGAGCAACCAGCTTCGTCGATGAACCGGTCCTGAATTTCGGAGGATGGATAAATAATTATGTCGAGCCAGAAACGCACTACTATTACCGGATTTGCCCGGTGAGCAGGGGAAATATCCAGGGACCGGTATCTGAAGCAATCGAATCCGTTACACTTTCATCCAAACATAAGGATCTCCCTCCTGCAAAAATTGAGGGCGTGCATGTTGTGCATGTGAGCCCGATCACCAATGACAATTATCTGTGTCTGTTTTTCTATTCAAATATTGAAAGCGATGTCGTACGATATCAGATCTATCGCAGTAAAAAAGAGGGATTTCAGCCGACGGCCAGTGACCTGATCGGGGAGATTAATGCCAGCCAGATCATAAATCATACGACGCCGCATGGATTCAATACGGTGCAACGCCACCTGTCGGAATTCATACAGCAGATGTATGCCGATGAGAGTGTTGAGCCTGATACAGATTACTATTACCAGGCATGTGCCGTCGATCGGGGAGGCAACCGCAGTGAATTCTCCGATGAAGTATCCGGCAAGGCCGTGCTGAGCCATCTTACCATCGAGGGGAACCGGTTCTTCTTCACCGGCGGAACAAGGGTATCGATCAGGCCGGTCTTTGCAAACGGAGCCGAGGTTCATTACACAACCGACGGAAAAATACCATCACGGTTGAGTCCGAAATATAATGGTCCGATCATGGTCAGCAAGCCATTAAAATTGCAGGCGGCAGTATTTTATCCCGGATCAGACAAGCCGGAAGCTCTGGCAGAGGCCACATTTTCAGAGGTTATTTACCCGGCTCCGAAATACAACACAAATTACGGTTCCAGATGGGCCGGCACAGGGATCTTCAACCTGGTCGACGGACAACGCGGGCAATCCTGGAACGATGGTTACTGGCAGGGTTTTGAATCCGACGATCTTGATGTGGTCATCGACCTGGGCAAATCCGCCGAAATCAGTGAAGTCTCGCTCGGAACCATTCAATTTCCGGCTTCATGGATTTTCCTGCCGGTAGAAGTTGGCTTTTCGATCTCCCCCGACGGGATAAATTTCAAATCGGCCGGCAAAGCTGATGCGGATCCGGCCCTGGAGCGGGTGGAGGATGTTATCCGCGAGTATACCGTGAGGTTTGATAAGCAAAAGGTCAGGTATATTCATGTAGTAGCAAAAAACAAGAAGATCTGCCCCGAGTGGCACCTGGGCGCCGGTGGAAAGGCCTGGATTTTTGCGGATGAAGTCACGGTAAAATAGAATGCGGAGATTCGAAGACCAATGCTGAATTTTCAAAGTCAGGTATTTTGAAGGTCGCTGAATAGAATTAAACGCGATATTTGTTTTGCGGCGCCGGGCCTGGCAGACTATTTAAGGCGGCCCATTGAATACTTATGCATGATTTAAGTTTATTTATTGCTGACGGCCAAACCTTGCCGAGGGCAGGAATCAGAGCCATCTTATCTGAATATTTCAGCTTTAATCCGGAAGCTGAAGAGTTCGTGAACAAAGAGGAACTTTTGAATCGCTTAATGACGAAGCAGCCTGACATTCTGATCCTTGATCTTGATCTGTCCGAAATAAAAACAATACAGGACCTTGCCGGATTTACCAGGTCATTCCCGAAACTTCGTGTGCTTTTTATCACAGATGCTCAAACTCACGATAAAATCCATCAGATTCTCGATTGCGGTATAACCAATTGCATTCTCAAATCGTGCGAAAGACAGGAGCTTATTGATGCTGTCAATGCCACCACCAGCAACAGGAAATATTTCTGTAACGGTATTCTAAGTGTTTTGCCGGAGCGAAAAAAAACCACACGGAGATATCCGCCAGATCATGAGCGGATCACCCCCGCCGAGCAGGAGATTGTCAGGTTCATTGCAGAGGGGCTCACCAGTAAAGAAATTGCCTCAAGAAAAAACCTTAGCTATCACACAATAGTCACCCATCGAAAGAATATTTTTCGAAAACTGGGCATAAATAATAGTATTGAATTGATGCTGTATGCGATGCATTCAGGCCTTATCGAGGTGATTGATTATTCCATTTAATCGAAAAAACCGTTTTTTATACCATGAATACGGTATATAATTACCGTATTCATGGCATTTGCTGTTGTATTACTGCCCTGTATGTTTGTTCAACTTTAAGGATAAACAAACGTTTAACACCTTAAACCGACACAGCAGCATGGAAAAAGCATTTATTGAAAACCGGGGACAGTTCCGGGCACATGTGCAGGGGAAGGTTCCCCTGAGGAAAGATGTTCGCCGGTTTATAAAGGATCTAACCGAGTATTTATTCCCGGTGATAGCTGAGGATCAAACACCGGAAGAGGAATCTTACCTCGATGGGATACTGCAATTAATGGAGCAGATCCTTAATTCCTATGAAGCCGGGTTGGCCGATGTGCATGAAACCGCTGAGGTATTCAGGGCGGGATTACCAGAATTATATACAACATTGGTTAAAGATGCTGCGGCTATTTACAAGGGCGACCCTGCCGCCAATTCTGTAGAAGAGGTAATCATCAGTTATCCCGGGTTTTATGCGATCATGATCTACCGGATCGCTCACGAGATGGATCGCTTATCGATACCATACATTCCACGCATGTTAACGGAATATGCTCACACTAAGACAGGAATCGATATCAATCCCAGGGCAATTATCGGAAAATCGTTTTGCATCGACCATGGTACCGGCATCGTTATAGGCGAAACGGCCGTCATTGGAGATTCAGTGAAAATCTACCAGGGTGTTACCTTAGGAGCTCTCAGCGTAAGCAAGGAGCGGGCGGGCAGCAAGCGGCATCCGACGATAGAAGATTCCGTCACCCTTTATGCCGGGTGCACCATCCTCGGCGGGAATACCGTTATCGGACATGATTCCATTGTAGGCGGAAATGTGTGGCTAATTCATTCGGTTGAACCTTATTCACTGGTCATCAATCAGGATAAAATCCGGTTGATCGACCAAACGGAAGACCGTAATAACATCATCAATTTTGTCATTTAGAGTAAATAATATGAAAGCAAATAATGTATTGGAGCTGGTCGGAAATACTCCCGTAGTAAAGATTAATAACCTTTATGAAAAGGGAATTGAGGTATGGATCAAGCTCGAAAAGCAAAATCCCGGAGGCAGTATCAAGGATCGCATAGCACTGTCCATGATCGAAGACGCAGAAGCCCGCGGCCTGATTAATAAAAGCACTGTTATTGTTGAGCCTACATCCGGAAACACCGGTATCGGCCTGGCCCTGGTAGCTTCCTTAAAAGGATACCGAACGATTCTTGTAATGCCCGAATCCATGTCGGTTGAGCGACGCAGGTTGATGATGGCGTATGGTGCCGAAATCGATTTAACCCCTCGTGAAAAGGGGATGAAGGGGGCTATTGAAAGAGCCGAAGTGCTTCAAAAGGAGCTGAACGCATGGATGCCGTTTCAATTCAACAATCCGTCAAATCCTGATGTCCACAGCCGGACGACTGCCGTTGAAATACTTAATGATTTTCCGGAGGGGCTTGATTATATGATAACCGGTGTTGGAACCGGCGGGCACTTTACAGGCATCAGCCGTATACTAAAAGCTAAATGGCCGGCATTTAAAGCTTTTGCAGTGGAGCCGGAGGCTTCTCCTGTGATCAGTGGGGGCAGCCCCGGACCGCATCCCATACAGGGCATCGGTGGAGGATTCATTCCCGGAAATCTTGATATCACCTTAATTGATAAGGTAATACAGATATCGAAAGATGAAGCTTTTGACTTTACCCTCAAGGCGGCAAAAAAAGAGGGTCTCCTGGTTGGAATCTCTACCGGAGCATCACTGGCGGCTATTGCCAAGGTGCAAAATGAGATGAAAGGCTCACGTGTACTGACCTTTGCCTATGATACCGGGGAACGGTATTTGTCGGTGGAGGGGTTATTTTAAGGCAAAGGGCAGAAGGCAGAGGGCAGAAATTAGTCATAGGATAAAAGAAAAAAGAAGTAAGGCTCTTTGTGGCTGGCTTGGGTGTTTATACATTGACAAACCATTATTTGTGACCTTAATGCTCAGACAAAGCCCTTTTGATGCAATCACTGAACTTTTAACCTCAAAATATTTCTTCTAACTAATTTCTGCCTTTTGCCTTTTGCCATTTAAAGTTGGCAACTTTAATCAGCTAACTTTGCAGCATGGCTAAAAAAATCTTTATTCCTACCCTGGAAAAATCAGGGCTGCATTCCAGGAACCCACACCGGTTCCGTTACGATTTCGCGAAACTGATTGAGAGCTGCCCTGAGCTGGAGCCCTTTGTTCATCTGAATAAATATAATACCGAGTCGATCGATTTCTCGGATCCGGCTGCTGTCTTAATGCTTAACAGTGCCCTTCTCAAACATTTTTACGGGATAACCAACTGGAATATTCCGGAGAACTATCTCTGTCCGCCTATCCCGGGCAGGGCCGATTATATCCATCACATTGCCGATTTACTGGCTGAAGGTAACAACGGAGAGATCCCGCGTGGCGAAAATATCAGGGTACTGGATATCGGCATTGGGGCAAACTGTGTATATCCGATCATTGGTGTTAAAGAATATGGCTGGAGCTTCGTCGGAACCGATGTAGATCCGATAGCTATTGAATCAGCTGGAAAAATTATCGAATTAAATGAGGGACTGAAAGGCAAAGTTGAACTTCGCCTGCAGCCTGTTGCAGCCGACATTTACAATGGAATCGTTAAGCCTGAGGAGGTTTTCGACCTTTCCATCTGTAATCCGCCATTTCATTCGTCAGCAGAGGAGGCTGCCGAAGCCACCAGGCGAAAGGTTTTTAATCTCAATGCAGGCCGGCAAACCAAACACCTCCAGAATTTTGGAGGAAAGAATGTCGAACTGATCTATCGGGGCGGAGAGGAAGCTTTTGTGCGCCGAATGATTCAGCAGAGTTCACGGATACCCACACAGTGCAAATGGTTCTCGACTCTTATCGCAAAGAGTGACCACCTGCCGGCAGTATATAAATCATTGCAGATCGCAAGAGCCACAGAGGTCAGGACGATAAATATGGCCCAGGGGCAGAAGGTGAGCAGAGTGGTGGCGTGGAGGTTTTAAGAGGTGACGAGTGACAGGTGACAAGTGACAGGTGACGAAAGAAAGGTGACAAAAAGTATAATATCATGGAAGATAAATTGTACAGGGCATTTTCGGGCAGTGAAATTGAAGCAATTCTGCTGCAGGGAGCATTGGATGACAATGACATTTCATCAATGTACCGCGACGGTTCTACTACCGGAGTCAGTCCGTTTTACGGTGGAACACCCATCACTATTGATCTTTTTATCAATGAAACCGATCTGGAAAAGGCCACCCCCATTATCGAAGAATATCTCAGAAACAGGAATTCAGAAAATCAGAATGACTAATTGGGTCGGCCGGGGAAATTGGTCAATTTTTTTCTACACTTCGTCAAATAGTTAATAATTAGGCTAGTTATGAACCATCACTTTCTGAAGTAAATCTATAATATTGGAGTGTAAATTTTATTTAAGCTCCATGAAATACAAAGATTTCATTTTGGCGATGCTGCTTCTCTCGATGGTGGTCATATCGATTTACAGCCTGTAGTTCCGGGTTACTCCTCTTTAATGCACCGGACATAGAAATACCCCTGAGTATTTCCCCACATCATATCGACTCCATCATAATTTCTTTGCAGCCCCATGTAGTATTGTGCCTGATACAGGTTAAAATAGGGCCGGTCGGTTACAGAAAGAAATTGCACTTCCTTGTAAAGTCCTTCGTAGGTGTATACTGTATCCTTAATATTTCCAAATGAGTCATACTCGAACTGAAACGAGCCCCTGCCTGTATATCGGGCATTAAATCCGATACTTCCACCTACCATGAGTGCATCGCGACCGCCAACCGCCGGTATATGTTCTGCCATGATCTCCCAATCCTGTCTGGTCGGCAGCCGCCAGCCAGTCGGACAGTAATTCTTGCCGGCAGCAGTATACCACACTGACCGTTGTCCCTGATAAAGTGACCCAAAAGCACTGCAGTTTCCGCTCGTCTCTTCATAACATTTTTGCAGCATCGGAAGGGTCATTTTCGGATCAGTACGAAAATCAAGGTTATCCGACATCCACCACTGGTCGCCGATCTTCACCGTTCCATAATACTTACCATCACGCCGGTCAAGCAGATAACCTGTCTGGGCAGTGGATTGTGACACCAGCACCTTTGTTTTTGTTATTGCCTTTTCCCCACCCTCATCCTCAGCCTCCAGGGTAATCCAATACTGGCCAGGCTCTGTAAACTGGTGAAAGAGCTGTTTCTCAAATGACCAGCCTGTATCCCAGTTACCGTCCCCATCGAAATCCCAGCGGATTTTCAGCTGTGTTGGTGGTGTAACATCATCGGTTGAAGGCCAGGCGCTGATGAAGAAATTCGTGCTAACATTCCCGTATGGCGTGGATACCTGAATTTTCGGCACCGGTGGCTTATTTTCCTTGACTACAAAAAACTCTTTCACAATACTATTAGTCAACCCCAGCTGGTCAGTAATCTTCAGGGTAACCGTCTGCATGCCGGCTGCCCAGAACTGGTGCTTAAAAAGTGGATCCTTGAACGGGCCATACACCACCTCCGACTGGATATCCCAGGTGTAGGCAAATACCCTGGACAGATCGGTTGCATGATGGGTGGCCGAGGCATCCAGCAAAAAAGTGTCTTTTACTGTTGCCTCCTCAGGCGACCATTTAAAATCAGGAACAATACCCTCATCGTGCAAATTTACCAACAGCAGCTGAGTCAATGTCGTCGTCCGCCTGGTGGGATCGGTTACCAGGAGTTTTACGTCGTAATTTACGGCCTTCTTAAATTTGTGTTTCGCCACAGGATTAGAGCTCGGTTCCGTGTCCCAAACACCGTCACCCTCAAAATCCCAGCGGAAAAGCAAGGTGGAAAAGGCATCCTCATCATCGAAAGTGGAGCTTGCATCAAAAGTAAATTGCATCATATAATTGCCCTCCGGCGGATCCACTTTGAAAGCAGCATGCGGAGCTGAATATCCCTGATCAACATGAATATTTTTATTTACCAGAATACGCTGCCCGTCCTGGGTAAGAATTTCGGCCTTCACGGAATGCACTCCCTTTTTATAGAACCGATGAGTGGTGGTTGGATAGGCAGTAAAAGAATCATCCCACACAGAATCCTCGTTCAGGTCCCAGCGAATATAAAACTCCTCATGTGTTTTTGGCAGATTGGGAACATCGATCCGGAAATCAAAAATCTGGGTGGTGAGGCCGCTGTCGGGCTTCATGACCATCAGAACATCAGGTTTCCAGGCAGAAGAATCTTTTTTGCATGACGGTACCGTGATAACCAGGAAAATCATCAGGATAAGCAGAGAACCGGTAGCTGAGGGCCTCTTCATTACTGGAAAATCAGGTTCTTGCTGAAGACCTTGCCAATTTCCACATCCACCCAGCCGCTGGTCCACCAGATGCTCAGCTTGCCACCCGGGAATCCTGCGTACAGGCAGGAGTCAGCCTGACAGGTACAGGTAATGCCTGCCTGATAGAAATATCGACCCGGCAAAAGGGTAAACCGGTAGGTGATTTTATAGTCCGATACATTAGCGGCATTGCAAAATTGCTTCTTATACAGGCTGTCCAATGATTTAGCGAGGCTCAGGTCGACACGGTGCAGACCCTTATCGGGCAGGTCGAGTACCGGCAT
>CAILAQ010000529.1 GCA_903832165.1 uncultured Bacteroidota bacterium
AACCGATCCGGCTGTGTTTGCTATGATTACTCCGCCTGATCCGGCAAACGGGTTGGGCCACTCCGAACCCGCAGCATGGGTATCCGTAGTTTTATATTGCAGAGTGTAAGCGGATCCTGTCCAGGCAGGCGCGGTCCCAGCTATAGTTGCTGTTCCTTCAATGGATAATACCCCTGACACACTTGATCCTGTGGTAGTCTTAGCACCGCTGCCGGAAAGAGTCAGGTTAGTGTATATGCCTTGATAAATAGTCTGGACAGCTCCCGAATAAATGATCGTTGAGCCTGCAAATGCTGTGATTGCTGCTGTTGTACCTCCCGTGACCGTTCCTCCAAAGTTTAACGTTCCTGCACCGGTGAAAGTGAATTTAACACCTCCCGCACCACTTGCGGTTGCAGTGGCGCCGGAAACGTACATTGATCCTGAGGAGATGGTGACAGCGGTGAATCGAGTTGATGAGGTGGCGGTTGAAGTATATGATCCACAGGAAATCGATCCGCTTCCAATGTTCAAGGTGGTAGTTCCGTTGGTAGCAGGTCTGACCAAGGTTAGCAAGCCACTCAAGGTAAGCGAATTATTATTAGTGATTACGATTGAGAGTGCTACCGAATTTGCAACAGTGGTAAGAGTTGCTGCAGTGACAGATGCATTTAGCGTCAGTGTAGTCGCAGGAGTTACTGGTGTTGCTATGGCATTAAAATTCTCCGATCCCGATCCTGCATTTATTGCTGCTGAAGTGCCACTGAAAGTCACAGTGCCAGTTCCTGGATTAAAAGTACCATTGTTAACCCACGGTCCTGAAACAGTAAGTCCAAAAGTGGTGGTGGTCAGAATTCCATTATTCGTTAATCCGGCACATGTAGCTCCAGTAGCGTTTATAGTAACAGTAACCCCACTGTTTATCACGACATCATCACTTGAGGTTGGTACAGCCGCCCCACCCCAGGTGGCAGTGGCACTCCAGTTTCCAGAAACGCTTGCTGTTTTTGTTACTGCGTTTGCCAGAGATACTGAAACCAAAAACACAACAAATAAAACAACCGTTCTCTTAAGGATCCGATGGTACATCTTTCCTGATATAAGCCTGCTTCCCGATATGTTCATTTGTTTGGTCATCCCTTCTGCAAAGATATCTATACTATATTAATAAGCGTGTACGCATACCAAGAATCGGGCCACTGCTCTTAACAGACTATACGTCTAGTATATAAAGATATTGATCCAGGTTGATTTTTCCGAATTCAGGACGAATTCCCGAACCATGGAAAACGAGAATTAACGGGCAAAACTCCAATGAAGACGCAATTCTTGAATGTACAGATTCGACGACCAATGTTGAATTTTGAATGATCAGCATCAAGCAGGCTACCCGATACCCGATACCTGACACCCGATACCCGACACCTTTCTACCTCGGCACAAACTTGAATCTCTCACTTCGGAATTCAGAATTCTGAATTCGAATCTCTAACTTCTTACTTCAGTATCAGTTCAGCCTCGGCAAACTTCCCCTTCTTATCCTCAGCCTGTGCTGAATAGGTCACCTGCAATTTGCCTTTATGATAGTCAATTCCTTCCCCCTTTTGTAAATCCATTCTAATCCGCCGCAAAGGATTCGGGGTATATACTGCCACACCCCTAAGAGTTGCTACCTGCGTTCCCCGGCCTGTCGGAGGAATATAAAATACATCGATATCGCCATAAACCGACATGCTCCCTAAACGATTAAAAGCCAGACTTAATCTGGGAATGGTATCATTTACTGTTTCAAAGGCCAGGTCGGAAAGCGTCACTTTTGTGGTATTTTCACCTACCCGGATAATCACCGGAATCGTGATTCCAAAAATTGGAACGAGCTTTACCGATAGGGCCGTAGTGTCTTTATTAACCTCTTCAGCGCCCAAAGCGGTTGCCTTTGGTACCGCCCTGAAATAGACATGAGAGCGATATTCGCCCGGCTGAAGCTCCGTGGTCCGGTACAATTGCATTTTCACCACCTGCGATTCATTCGGGGCCAGCGTTACGGTACGCGGGAAAAACCGGACATATTTATCGGCAAAATTCTGGCCGGGATCCGGCTCCTTGATTTCTTCAAATGCCCCGTCTTCCTTCATCCGGTATTGCACCATCGATACATTGAAGGTGGCAGTATCGGACCCGGTATTGGCCAGGTTGAGCTCCTCGTTCTTTTTGGCGCCTTCGAAAACCACGCGACGAGGAGTGATCAGCAGATTACCCTGCGCTTTCAGACCCGTTGTAACCATTCCCGATAATACAATTAATCCAAAAAGCATAGCCAGTTTTGTCAGCGATTGTAGGTTGACAATCCGGCTACTTAATTTTTTTAATCCAGGCATTTTAATTAATCCTTATTTATTCCGCACAAATATAAAAATATTATACAAGTGTGAAACGTAAAAGTCTGCAAACTAAATATGTGCACTCCGGTTAATTATAACCAAAAGTAACTTCGTACGAACCCGTATATATTCCTTTTGGATTTTGATCCAGTGAACCAACATTAAGTGTTGCCCCGATTCGAACCTCCTGTGCACCTCCGGCTAATCGAACCTTGGCATCACCGTTTTCCGGAACGCTTACCCAATTATTCACTTGCATGGTTTTTGTTCCATCGGTGCTTGTGAGGATGGCCGGGCCATTCGGAAGATTAATTGCAAAGGTGGCATCACCCTGACCTGAAATAGAAAATATCGCTGCGCTTGGCGCACTGGCAGCAAGTTGCACCCCGGAAGTCCAGCTGGCCGATCCCTGCGGACTGATGGTAATAGTTCCTCCCTGCTGTCCGGGATAAAACCGGCCAAAACTTAATTGGGAAGTTTCCCTGGCTGCAAGAGGAACAACAATGCTGACAGAGGTCATGGCAGATGTGGCAACCTCCCTGGCAGTATTACCCTGAGACCTTATATCTACCAATGGCATTGCGAGTATAACGCAGGCCAAAACAGATATCAGGATCAGCTTTTTCATAATTGCCGCTATTCCGTTTCCGATCGGAAAAGATTAGTTGTAATTAACCTTTATAATTAACTGATTGGCATTGGCGTAGGATCCGGCAACTGCATTGGCAGGCACCGTAAGAATGCCCTTAACCGAAATCGTGGTGCCTCCCTCGGCAATGGTGCCGGTGGTAATATCATTGGTCCCGTCAATGGAAGCTTTAAAGGTCCCTGCTTTCACTCCATCCGTGGTCCCGGTGAGGAGAAGATCTTCTGTTGGAAGCTGAATGGAGAAAGTATCGCCAACCAATCCCGTAACCTTAAACTGTGCAGCCGCTGGCTGGGCAGCTCCTGCGCTGACTATCGTTGCTCCACCCGTACCTATAGCAGTTGTGCTGTTATATTCCAGGATGATGGTACCGGGGGTGCCACTGGCTGCCACCGTACCAAAATGCATTTCGGATGTCTTTGAGATGGCAATCGGGGTAATAAGAACTACGGTAGTCGAGGCGAAGGCTGTCGACTGGGCATAGGCTCTAACACCCAATCCCAGGAGGATAATCGCGAAGACGAAGAGACGTATTGAAGTTTTCATTACTTTAATTTTTTCACTCTGCAATGTTACTGATAACTTACGGTAACCGGGAAGGTAGCCGAAGTATAGGTACCTGTCGGATCACCCGTTTTAACATTTAACGTTGCACCCACATAAAATGTTCGGGTGGTTCCTGTCAAGGTTGAATTGGCCGTAGTACCTGCGACTGCAGTTCCGGCAGCAGCAACATCACAGGAGAAAGCGGTAACTTCCATGAAGTTCGTATTATCAGTGTGATTTACACGTACAGCGGCAGAAGGAAGAGTAACTACAAACTGGGAGCCATCTGCTCCTGAAATCGTAAATCCAGCAGAGGTAACTGTTCCACCGGCGAGTCCAAGCGCTGAGGTACGCGTAGGTGCTGCAATACCAGGAACCACAACGGTTCCACCGGTTCCTGCAACGATACGGCCAAAGCTCAGTGTTCCCCCGCCTGAAATGGTTAGCGCACTAACCAGGGTGCCGGTAGCAGTTGCGGTTGCACTATTCGATTGTGCATTCCCGCTAACCCCAAATCCCAGCAGGACCAGTGCAATTGCGAAAAGTTTTATTGAAGTTTTCATTACTAAAAATCTTTTGTTTTGTTTTTGTTTCTGTAAGAGCATGAACAATAAGCATACCAATATTAAGATCCATTTTATTTGTCTCATTTACTGATTGATGCGAATTTGATCCCCATTGAAACATTCCAATTTTTGGATTTTCTGCTAAATTATGGAGATATCGACCAGAAAGAATCCATGCTTGTTCATTTATAAAAAGAGCGCTACCCTAAGGCAGCGCTCTGAAATATTGTTGGATAGAAAATTCTTAGTTGTAATTTACAGACACTGCAAAAGTTCCGGTATAGGATCCGGCATTCTGGTTGTTTCCTACCGATAGTGTTGCTCCAACGCTGATAGTCAGGTTACCTGAACCATCTAATGCAACTCCTGCAATAGTCTTGTCACAATTATAAGAAGCGGCTGCAATTGTCATGGTATGTGAAGCACCATCTGATAAAGTTGTTGCGCTTGCCGGTAAAGTAATTGCTACCTGCTGTGAAGGCTCACCAGTAATACTAAATGTCCCTGCACCTCCATCGGTGCCGATAAGATCAGCTGTACCGGTACGTGCTCCTGCATTACTCATAATGACGGTGGAGATTCCATCGCTCAGTCCGCTGAAGGTACCAAAGCTTAAATCGCTGCCTTTTGTAATGGTAAGAGCTTGCTTTACAACTGCGGTTGCATTGTTGTTTACACTGTTCTGTGCATTTGCATTCATTCCGAAGCCTGCGAGAACCAAACCGAGAGCGAAAAGTTTTAATGAAGTTTTCATGATTTCAATTTTTATTGTTTGTTTTTGTTTTTTCATTGTTGTTTACACTGCCAGACAAACAAAACCTATACCAATTTGGCATGCCAAAGTTAATTCGCTGAATTTGTGGTTGTTATGATTTGGCACAGGGAACAATAACTTCCAATTATTGGAAATTTTATTCCATTATGGAAGATTAGGGACGGGGAAACCTAGTTGTATACGAAGGTAACCTGGTAGGATCCTGTATAAACACCCCTGGGACTTTCATTCCCTGAAGCCAATCTGATAGTAGCTCCAACATTGACTCTCTGCACACCCCCGTACAAAATGTGATTGTTGATGCCCCGGTCGGATAAAGCAGTCCAGTCACTGATCTGAATGGTGCCCAAACCATTCTTTTCCGCGATAGTTGTTGGCCCCTTGGGCAAAGCGACCTCAAAAGTGGCGTCCTTCATTCCGGAAATGGAAAAGACAGCCGTATTAATGTTTAAGGCAGATACAGACTCTGAAGAGGTAGAGATAGCAGAATATTTGGCGGGAATTGTAAAGAAAGTACCCTGACTGCCGGCAGAGGTTGCAAGAACATCAACTACCTCAGCAGTGATACGCCCGGTGGCTGTAACCTGCGCCGAAACCTTGCCGGGAGAAACCAGGAAGCAAACAACCATCGATAATATAATTGTTACATATTTCATGGCTCGGCGCTCAGAACTTCAGAAAATCTATATACAAAATTTGAAACCGGCTCTGGCTTGAAGTGGCTGTGACCGGCTGGTGAATCTGTCTTGTTAGAATAAAAATAGAATATAAATTGGACTAAACCAAGGATTAGGCCAAAAAAAAAGAGTGATACCCTTCAATATCACTCTTCAACAAACGGGGTATTAACCCCTATTTAATTGATTCTGCTTACCTTTCCCGCAGAATCTGTTCCATACTTAATTATAATCGAATGTTACTTTGTATGATCCGGTGTAAACTCCGGAAGGTGCATTGTTAACACCAGTATTCAAGGTTGCTGCCACACTTACCTGCTGTGCACCTGCCAGTTTTTCGTTCCCGCCTGAAGTCGCTGTCCAGTTACCCATAGTCAGTGTGTCGTTACTGTCGACTTTGGTGAGAGTGGTCTGGGTTTCGTGAATCGTTACTGCAAAAGTGGTAGACTGTGTGCTGGAAACTGAAAAGGTAGCCGGGGTAATGCTGTTGTTTGTATTAATCGATGACGAAGTGGAAATGGAAGCGGAGATACCGTCAACAACCTCAGCAGAGATATGTCCGGTTGCTGTAACCTGTGCATTTGCGCTTATGAATGAAAAAGTCATCATTAAGACCGCTGCTGCTGTGGTTAGAATTACATTTTTCATCGTGTTTCCGCTTGTCATTTTCGTTTTCATGCACCAAAGATATAGTGCACTGAAAGGCCTGGAAATAGTGACGTTGCTTATTTCCCGATTCGTTTGATGAATGGACGGCTTATTTGGACCAATGGTTCATCTGTGCAGAATTCCGGTTGACGAACGGCATATTTTTCGTGATCTCCGTGCATCTTAGGTTCGTTAGTCAAAAACGGAATCCATACCGAAGAAGAAGATCCGGTTTCGAGTCAAGCGATCCCTCTGTCTTCTGTCTCCTGTCTCCTGTCTTCTGTCTTCTGTCTTCTGTCTTTTGTCTCCCGTCTCCTGTCTCCCGTCTCCTGTCTTTCTTAAACTGTCTGATTGGTTAATTTTTTTATCTTGTCGGCGAAACCTAATCTATATAATATAGTATGCCCCCACGGATTATTAACGGCCTTGCCGAATTTCAAACCCTCGTAGGACAGGAAATCGGTGTATCAGACTACATGACAATCACTCAGGAACAGATCAACAAGTTCGCTGATGCAACACTTGACCACCAATGGATTCATGTGGATGCCGAACGCGCCAAAACAGAATCACCATTTGGAACAACCATCGCTCACGGATACCTGACACTTTCTGTATTGCCCCACCTTTGGTACCAGATTGCCGATGTAAGAAAGGTTAAACTGCTGGTAAACTATGGGTTGGAGGATTTTAAATTCAATCAGCCGGTCAAGGTGAATGATCAGGTAAGAATCAGGGTATTTATGGATGCCCAGACCAATCTCCGGGGAATTATTAAAACCCGGATGAAGGTAACCATGGAGATTCTTGATAATCCAAAGCCGGCCTATGTGGGGTATATCCTTTTCCTGTATCACTTTACAGATTGAGGACTGCAGAAAAGATTCGGCAGATATAATCCGGCACCAGGGTCAGCGTTAAAATTCTATAATTT
This sequence comes from uncultured Bacteroidota bacterium, assembly GCA_903832165.1. GTDB lineage: Bacteria > Bacteroidota > Bacteroidia > Bacteroidales > UBA12481 > UBA12481. Next base: position 7,153 of record CAILAQ010000529.1, read on the forward strand.
CCGGAACAGCTTCTCTGCCACATTCTTGTAGAAGGCAGGATCATCCGCCTCGAGAGCTTTTAGCTGCTCCTTGCAAGATGATTTATCACCATTGCGCAGGTTTATGAGCGCGAGAAACCATCGCGACCCTGTTCTGAAGGTGCTGTCGCTGCTAATCAGCTCCTCAAAAAGTTTGGCTGCATCGGCATACCGGCCTTCGTCAAGCAATGTAACCGCTTCGTAATAAGATCCTCCGGTATATAAGGTGGTATCTACTTTAGCGAGATCAGGAGTGAATCCCGATTTGAATTTCTCGTAAAGAGCCACCGGATCCGGCTTTATCACTAACGGAAAAACAAAAATATACAGCAGCAGGAGCAGCACCGGTAGCGCTATGAGCGACCGTTTGAGGTATTTTCGGTTCTTTGATTTCTCTGCCTCCCGGTCCACCTTGTCTGACACTTCGTAAATTTCCTTGAGCAGAAACTCATTGGCAGCGAAAACCTGCAAAACATCGTGCTGCCTGGCCGTCGGATCAACCTCCTTAACCAGCAACGCCTTATCAAGCCAGAACAGTTCAGGCGATGTATATTCCATGGATTCAATGATCAAAGCCGGATCGATATCGCGACTCAGATAAAGTAATAATTTCTGCTGGGGCAAAGGCAATCCCTTGATCTGCCTGTTAAGCTGCTTCAGGCGGTCATCGGTATCTGTCAACTCAAAAAGTGACACGGGTACATCATGAACACCAACCTCATTTTCTGGGGTAAGTGGATGATTTACAAGCCATTTTCGTATTTCTGCTTCCATTCTATGAGCCCGCTACAATCTGACGTAAAACATTCTGATGAAATTCACCCACAAACTTTGCATGAAAAATGGGGTAAAGCTTCCTGTCGCGAAAGGCAGAGCGGCTCCGGTAATGCGTCACATGACTGATCTTTGTATATCCATTAGGCATTTCGGAAAACCTTATCTCCTGTGATCCCTGTGAAACTCCATCCCTCAGGTAGCAAAAGCAGATAGTTTTGCTTTCAGGATCGAGCCGGGTAATCTCAAATGCCACACCCATGTTTTTCAGCCCTTTAAGCATACTTAGATTCACATATATAATATTACCTACCCTGATAGGCTCATTTGCATTTTCAGCATAGATGAATTTATTCTTTGGCCGGGAAAAGAGAAACCCGAATTTCACCAGGCGGCCGGTCCAGGCTTTGCGGGGTGAAATATTGGTATATTTTTCCCATACATTTCTGATTCCAGCCTTAACTACATAGGTTTTAATATCGGTCAGGTAGCTCAGGGAATCCTCTTTACGATAGCAGGCAGTAACAATATGCTGAAAATCGCTTGCCGTTTTAACATGCTCCCGCTCTACCAGGTCGCGAACCGCTTTCTGAGGAATACGGTTAAAATCCAGGAGTTCCCCGGGCGCTTGCGCTGCAGCATTTCCCGCCATCAGCAGCAAGCCGGCTAAGGATATTATCAAGGTAATCTTTCCGGTCAATTCGAATCAATTTTGATGGCGCTAATTTATTAATAATTCAATCATCAATGCTTCTTTGGCCGGCTGGTTCATCGATGGAATGATCGGATAATGACAGCCGTTGATTATTTCTTCCTTTTCCCTATTTTCGTCGTCTCTAATCACTCTAACACCAATTCATATGTCGAAATTATTTTCTTTCATCCTGTTTTCGCTGGCTCTCACTATCAGCGCCTCTGCCCAGTCAACCCACTGGAGGGGACCGGCAGGCAACGGTATCTATCCCGATAAGAATTTGCTTAAAGAATGGCCGGCTGAAGGACCCGCAATGCTCTGGCATTTTGATGGCCTGGGCAAGGGATTCTCCTCGCCGGTATTTTCCAGCGACCGGATTTATCTGACCGGAACCATTGATGATCAAGGATTTATCTATGTATTGTCCATGGACGGCAAGCTGGAGGCTAAATACCCCTATGGTAAAGAATTTATCGAAAGCTGGCCGGGAGCCCGCTCGTCAGTAACCATTGTGGGCGACCTGCTGTATATGGAATCCGGATATGGTTCACTGTTTTGCATGAGCACAAAAGACGGTTCCATAAAATGGAAAAAGGAATTCCTGACTGATTATGACGGAAAAAACATCACCTGGGGATTTACGGAAACTGTTGTGATTGATAAGGATGTGCTGTACTGCACGCCAGGCGGTAAGGTGAATAACGTAATGGCCCTCAACAGACTAACAGGCGAAACTATCTGGTCAAGCACCGGCAAAGAGGAGCTCTCAGCCTACTGCACCCCGCTGCTGATCGAACTGCCTGCAAGAAAACTGCTGGTTACCATGACAGCAAACGATATTATCGGACTGGATGCAGCTAGCGGAAAACTGCTTTGGTCGCATCCCCAAACAAACGAGGGGCTGTGCATGCCAATACCCCGGTTTATGCCGATGGCGGTATCATGTGCTTCAGCGGTTACGGACAGGGTGGTCCGAAATTAAAACTGAGTGCCGACGGAAGTTCAGTAACGCTGGAATGGTTTGCCAAAACTTTCGACAGCCGCATGGGCGGTGCCGTTTATGTTGACGGATATATTTATGGCTCAGGCGACTCCTCAGGTAAAGAGTGGCAGTGCCTCGACTGGAAAACCGGCGAACGGAAATATGCCTCGACTGATGTTGCCAAAGGCGTCGTGATTTTTGCCGATGGCATGCTTTACGGATATACCCAGAAGGGTGACGTTTTCATGGCCAAAGCCACTCCTGTCGAATTTAAGGTTGCCGGAAAATTTGCAATTACCTTGGGTTCCGATCAGCACTGGGCACATCCTGTTATTAATGATGGGATACTGTATGTGAGGAGAGGGAATGCGGTTATGGCGTTTAAGATAAAGTAAGGATCCACCTCACCCCCTTCCCCCTCTCCCACGAGCTTGCGAGTGCGGGAGAGGGGG
>CAILAQ010000530.1 GCA_903832165.1 uncultured Bacteroidota bacterium
CACAAGAAATCAGGAAAAAGGAGTTCTATGACCAGCCCCGGTCTTACAAGAAACAGGACACGGGTTGTTGTCCGATCCCTGACACGAAACTCCCAGCCACTTATTCCTTGATTCTTAATTCTTTTTACTAATTTTTGCCTTCTGCCCTCTGCCCTCTCCCTTATCTATGGTTTAAACCGGTTAAACCGCATTGCCTTGATCAGCCAGTCGGGCAAATTCTTAAGCGGATCGCGCCTGGTCATGTTTATGGATATGCCTAATTTCTTCAGGATGGGCACACGATGAGTCTCTACAAATTCAATCAGCGTGCAATCGGGATCTTCAATGTAGCTGAAATGCCCGGCAGCTTCACCCATATCGAATGATTCACCCTCCTTTACTTCACTGTCAACAGTGAAAGGAAATCCTTTACTGCTGCATTCCTCTTTCAATAAAGCCATTCCCTGCACATCGAAACACAAATGAATAAACCCGAGATCACCCCATAGCCGGTTCTTGAAAATCTGTTCAGGCTTCCGGTCTAGCGACTGAATCAGTTCGATCTTACTCTCACCGAACAACCTGCTAAAACCACCCGTACGCTTTTCACTATGAGATAGCAGGATGCGCCTGAATTTCCCGGTTCCTCCCGGAAGGTTCTGCAAGTCTTCAAAAACTCCGGTTTTATCATATTCGGGATGATCATATCCCAGAATACCTGAATATACTGCCAACGCACGGTCAATGTCGCTCACGCCGATGACTGCGCCGTAGGTGCCTCCGCCATGCTTGTTATCGTCATAAAACCAGGAGTTTCCTTCCACAACATCAAAAATATTATTGTAGGGATCCTGCACCAGGAAGTGTTCTTTTCCGTCGGGTCCTATTGATAATCCTCCTGAGATGTTAATACCGGCTGCACTGAGTTCTTCAAAACTGTGCCGGATATTCTTTGATTTTACCTTGGCAGCAAAGATTCCCAGATCGCCAACCTGAATCTGGAATGCAGGTGCTTCAGGGACTCTTCCCTTATATTGCCATATTTCAAAACCTCCACCCCCCTGAATATTAACAGCAAGACCGGCATGACGTTTTCTGGGTTCACCACCGGTATACGGAAGCATAAGGGCGGCAACCGCATCATCCTCAAAAACACGCACATCCATCCCGAACACCTTTGCGTACCATGTCCAGGCTTCATGCATGTCTGATACTCCGATACCAATCTGTTGAATACCTGTAATTCTTTTTGCAGCCTTGTTCCCGTTCATAATCTTCAGTTTTTCTATCGCCAAATATAAGGGTATACTTGCAAATGAATTGCTATTTTCGTGAAAGAGATATTCCCATGAATACACTAAAAAATAAAACAGTCTGGATTACAGGTGCCTCATCTGGAATCGGTGAAGCACTTGCCATGGTCTGTGCCAGGGAAGGCGCCCGGCTCGTGCTGACAGCTCGCCGTGAAGAGGAGCTGTTAAGGGTTGCTAAATTGACAGAGTTGCCGGATAAAGACATCCTCGTTTTACCGGCCGATCTGTGCCGGTTAAATCAGGCAAATTCATTGGCTGAACAGGTTATTGCCCGGTTTGGGAGCATTGATGTTCTTTTCAATAATGCCGGAATCAGTAGCCGGGCACTGGCCATGGAATCTCCCATTGAGATCGACCGCAAGGTTATGGACCTGGATTATTTCAGCGTGATAGCTCTTACCAAGGCGGTTCTGCCTCAGATGGCCAAGCAAAAAAGCGGACACATCGTTGTTACATCGAGTGTAGTGGGTAAAATTGGCACACCGCTTCGCTCAGCTTATTCAGCCGCCAAGCATGCCCTTCATGGCTTCTTTGAATCCATTCGTCAGGAAATCATCGACGATGGGATAAATGTCACGATCGTTTGCCCTGGGTACATACGCACCGACATATCAGTCAACGCCATTACCCCGAGTGGTGAGAAATTCAATAAGATGAGCCGCAACCAGCAAAAGGGCATCGATCCGCTGGTGATGGCCTCAAAGATGATCAAAGCAGTATAC
>CAILAQ010000531.1 GCA_903832165.1 uncultured Bacteroidota bacterium
GTCATATCTTTCAATTTTCTGATATCCATTACCGTCGTTTTCGTACAGGTTAAATTCCATTTTGTAAGTATTTGATAGAATGTAAGGACAAAGAAACTATAAATTTTGTTTAGAAAGCTTAACTTCGGGCTCCAATCCTGATCCCTGCATGAGTCAATTGATTGTAATACCCACTCTGACCGAAGCCCAGCCATTAATCAGCCTGGCTGGTTTCACTCTGACCGATGATCCGATCATTTATCAGAGAGATGGTGGTGAATGGAATTTAATGATTGCTGGTATAGGTACTGTACCGGTTTTATATAATCTGACGAAGCATTTTGCGGCTCACCGGTACGAAAAGGTAATCCACGCGGGAATTGCGGGAAGTTATTTCCTTCCGTTGCAACCAGGCGAAGTTGTTCAGGTTGCCAGGGATACCTTTGTTGATGTCGGAATTGACCATGGCGGAATTTTTAGATGGATTTTTCATGAAAATCTCTGGAAGCCTGATGAGAAGCCGTTCCGGAATGGATGGATGGAAGTGGAGGTCGACAATTCACTGAAACTTGAGTCAGTCAACGGAATTACTGTAGATATGGTGACAGCAGGACCGGAGCGCAAAGCACGCCTTGCAGAAAAATTTAATCCCCAGATTGAAAGCATGGAAGGTGCTGCCGTATTTTATGTATGCAAAATGGAAGATATTCCGGTTATCCAGATCCGTGCGATCTCAAATTATGTGGGGGTCCGCGACAGGCACAGCTGGAAAACTGAGGAGGCCATTGAAGCATTAACCGCAATAATTTCGGGATTGTTATGAAAATAAGTATCGGGTTTAGCACCTGTCCGAATGATACATTCATTTTTGATGCCCTGGTCAATGGCAAAATTGACACGGAAGGATTGGAGTTTATTCCATATCTGACAGATGTGGAGGATCTCAATCTACTGGCTTTCAGCGGAGAACTTGATGTTACCAAAATTTCCTATCATGCCTGGCTTCACGTTTGGAAAGCCTATCGGATACTGGATTCGGGAAGTGCACTTGGAAAAGGCAGCGGGCCGGTTCTGGTAGCAAAGAACCAATGTCTTGATCCTCGCTTTTTCAGCTTAAAAGTTGCGATACCGGGTGAATATACCACTGCAAATATGCTTTTGCGGATGGCTTATCCCGGGATTGCGGAAAAGAAGATTTTTGTTTTTTCCGATATTGAACAGGCCATTCTCGATGGCATTGTTGATGCTGGGGTTTTGATACATGAGAACCGGTTTACTTACGAGAAGAAAGGCTTGGTATTGCTACGTGATCTTGGCCAGTACTGGGAGGAAACTTCGGGTGCTCCCATACCACTTGGTGGAATTATGGCGCACCGGAGGCTGCCTCAGGATGTTGTCGTGAAAATTAACCGGCTGGTCAGAAAAAGCCTTGAGTTTGCTTTCAAATTCCCGGAGGGAACTGTGGGCTATATGAGGCAGTATGCACAATCCATGGAAGAAGATATTTTGGAAGCCCACTTAAAGGCCTTTGTCAACGAATATAGTCTGGAGTTAGGAGCGGAAGGCAAGCTGGCTATACAAATTTTGATTGATAAATCGATTGAAGCAGGTTTAATCAATGATATCCCTGA
>CAILAQ010000532.1 GCA_903832165.1 uncultured Bacteroidota bacterium
CCAGCAATTTTTCCATATTGGTGAGCTGTTTCCTGATTTCTCCCATTACCTCTTCATTCAGCTCCAGCTGCTGGATTAGCTGGTCACGGCGCTGAAAATACCTGGTCTGGTAATCCGACTTATAATTTGTCCGTGATTGTTCCTGAAGATCAATTTTATGATGATCCATCTGGCGCTGCTTTCCGTCATAGATTGGCATCGAGAAATTCAATCCGAAACTGGTTCCGAGGTTATATGGGATCCGTCGGGGATTAACGGCATTTATCCCGGCATCGGCAAATGCATTAATTCTGGGAAGATATTGCTGATCGATCAGTAGCTTTTCATTGCTGCTCTTCAGACTATCGATGCTGAACTGAACCATTAGCGGCGAACCGGAAAGATCGAAATTCGTCCGCCTTGAAATTTCCGGCTTCTCCAGTTGAATCTCTGCTGTATCATGTATGCCACAGATCAGGTTCATCATAGCAACGCTGTTTTTATAATCCATAAGAGATTGTCTTCTTTCAATTTCCCTGGAGCTAATGGAAACAGTGAGGGTCAGGTAATCTATCTGCTGATAGATCCCACGATCAAGCAATGCTTTAAGAGTAACTTTTTCCTCACTAAGCATTTTGATTATGGATTGCATAAAGTGCAGTTTATCATAGAGCGAATAAGCATCCAGATACTGGGCTGTTATGGCTTCCTTCAGTTCGGCTTCGGAAATTTTTCGGTTATTCAGCGTGGAAAGCTTTTCGAGCGCAACGCTTTGCATTTTTGACTTTATGAACCTCTTATTGAACAGAGGCTGATTCACCCCAACCAGGGCAGAGTAATGACCTCCATCACTAAGGGCACTGTCATAGGCAAATTTTCCCAACGCCGGCGGATACATGATTTCAGATGAAACACCCACTTGCGGCTTATATCCGGCGAGTACTTTAAGGCTGTCGATCAGTCCGGATTGGAGCTGCAGATTATATTCCTTCAGGAGTGGACTGTTTTTTAAACCAATATCAAGATAATGATTGAGGGATTGGGATTTCGCCGTTATTGAACAGATAATTAAGGCGATGAAAATAATAAACCTCATTTCCGGATGAGTTAAATAATTTCAGGTGAAATTAGCATAAAACAAACAATTATAAGTGATGTCTTTTTTAAAGAATAGAGGCGTATATTAGCATCTGAAATTATCAAAAACAGTTACAATGAACAGATCGATTTTAATTACCTGCACACTGGCACTATCCATAATTCTGGGCTTGCCTGCCATGGCTCAGAAGCCTGTAATTACTGATGCCGCAAAGAAGGCTTTGACCGCAAAATATCCAAAAGCAACGGGTGTTAAATGGGGCTCGGAATCTGCCACTGTATTTGAGGCTGAATTCAAAATAGGTGATAAAGTGATTTCAGCAAATTTTGATCCACAGGGCAAATGGCTGGAAACTGAAACGGGATATACTGCAAAGGAACTTCCGGAGGCAGTTACAGCAGGCATTAAGCAAAGTGCTCCCGGATTCACAGTTAAAGAAGCCGCTAAAGTGGAGTCTCCTACCGATGGCGTAAAATATGAGGTCGCTGTAAAAAAAGGCAAGGAAAATTTCGAGCTGATATTATCGACCGACGGGTTGCTGATTAAGAAGATTGATTTGAAAGTGGAGAAGGAAAAGGAAAGCGAAGAGAAAGAGAAGGAGAAATAAGGATTATTAATAGGAGCCATATTTTTCAACCAGCTCCCCTACTCTGCGCACCCTTGATTCCAGCCCGTCGGGCGGAACCTGATCGGCCACGCCGAGTACATAGCGGGGTTCCTGCCGCATAATTTCAATCACCTGACAAACGTGCGCGTCGAACTCCTCATCGCTAATATGATTGGTAAAGCAAACTCCGGGAATTCCGCCCCAGAGTATGCTTTCAGGATTATTGGCCAGAGAGGCGATATCGGAAAAATCCATATCACCTGATGGCTTGGGGGTAAGAGCTTCGAGAACGTTAAATCCCGTTGAGGCTTCTTCCCTCAATAAACCTCGCAAGGTTCCGTCGATATGAATAAAGGAATATTTACCGGCCTTTTTAATTTCCCCGATCCACTCTTCCTGATATTCCCGCATATAAGATTCGAAGAATTGCGGCCCCACCATTTCTGATGACAGGTTTTCGGGAATCATCAGAACTTCCGCGGGACTGTCCACAGCGATTCTGGCAGCCTGGTCGAAAGCCTTCTTCATTATCGATAAGAGTTCGGAAAAACCATCGGGATTAAGCATTGCCAGCATGGTTACCGACTCGATTCCTGCTTCGAGGGCAACCAGGTGCATGAACGGGCTTTTGGGAAGATAACAGAGCACAATACCCTGATCGCCCACCTGGGTGAGTCGTTCCCGGGCAAAATCATAATCAGGTTCAAACCTTATATTTTCATAGATAAACTTCATCGCCGGGAGGTCATCCTCTGATTTCAGAAAATGCTCCACCGGACCTTCTGTGAAAGAGGCCGGAATATATTCCCAGCACTCCCTCACCTTGCCCACAGGAGTAACTATTTCACGATACCGGCGGGTGCCCTCATTCCAGTCCCTGACTTCACAATTTTCATAAATGGTTCTGAACGGAAAATATCCCTGCAGATAAAAGCCGACTCCCAGATCACGATGCCAATCGATATAGTCGGAAGATGAGATAAAATCCATTGGTTTAATTCCCCTTTTGACCAGTGAGGTTGCCCAGTAATCAAGATCGCCGAACCAGGGTACTATATCAGGCTGCCCGTGATTCAGAATTTTTAAAATACGTTCGCGTGGTGTCATAAAGAAAAGCCGCCAGCTTTTGAAAACTGACGGCTATAAAGTTAATGAACTTATTATCGGGAGATAATCACTTGCTGATAAGCTGACGGTGCATTTTTCAGTCTCAGGTGATAAACTCCTTTGTTCAGCATTCTCGTATCCCACTTAGCAACATGCTCTCCTCTGGTCTGCGGGCCTAAATCCAGCTCGTCTACTATTCTTCCGGAATAATCAACAATCTGAATCAATACAGGCTGATCCTGAGTTAATATGTAGTGAATGGTGGCAAAATTGGTTGCCGGGTTCGGCCAAACGTCGAGCGAAGGCTCAAGGCTCAAGGCACCGGGCACAAGTAAGGATGAATTCTGAAGTTTGAATGGGTTGAAGGCGTCGGCAATTACCATATCAGCCTTGAACACCACATACTCCTTAAAGTCATACCAACGATCGGTACCGGCATCATGGAGACGAAACCTGACGGTATCACCCTCTACCACATTACTGTATGTAAGATGATTATGCAGCCATTCATTGCCCGGCTCGAACCACAGACCCTGACTGATGCCTCGGATGGTTCCGTTCACCATGGAGAACAGGCAGTAATCCTGACTCTGGTAATTGAGATCGTTCAGGTAAACGCTGGCCGTAACCTGACCTGAGAATTCAAAATTCTCAGGCTTGAAGTCGGTACCATCAGGTCCTGAAGATTGCGAAGCTCCGGATTTCATCGGATCGCCCTCCGTAAAGATCAGGGTGGAAGTATTCTTAGCTTTCAGCATATAGCCTCCATTCGGTACCATCTGGTTCATTTCACCGAACCATTCGGTTGAAGAATAATAGGTGCTTGATTTCGACAGGTTCTTGATGTAATCACCATCAGCCCTCGAAGTTGTGGCAAGCGCCCTGTTCAGTGACTGCACATACTGAGGCAGATAACCGATCCAGTTCCATCCGCTGCGGACAGTGATCGTTGTACTATTCAGATCAACCGGATAACCGTTGAATCTCAATACATCAGCTTTGTTCAGCTTGATTTTATACATCTCTCTCGGATCGATGGATGCGATGTTACCAAACCAGCCGGTTCCTGTGTAATAGGTAGCCGATGACGTCATGCTCTTGATGTAATCACCGTGTTTGGGAGTCAGATTTCCGAGGACAGTGCCAATGGACATATCCGGGCGCCAAACGTTGACGCTGAACCAGGTCCACCCTGAGCTGAGGTTCAATGGTGCCGTGTTAACGGTCATCGCAATTGCTTTGCTCGCAGCAGGGCTTGAAGAAGTGCAGGCAATGCCGGAAGTCAGCACACAGGTCACCTGATCAAGGTAAATCGGCTTGTAAGTATAGGTGGCTGCGTCGGTGCCTGCATTAACACCATTTACTTTCCACTGATAAACCGGGGTTTCCCCTCCGTTATCGGGTGTGGCGGTATAAGTTACTGAGGTACCGGAAAGAACCGTCGCTGCCGTTGCTGCAATCGTTACGCTCACCGGCATGACCGGGTTAACCGGAACGGTCAGTGTGGATGAATACAGATCCGTCATTCCGTGGGTCACCGCACGATACTGCCAGTTACCGGTAGCTGATGGAATATCACTCCAGGTGGCACTCGTCACCGCGATATCTGTCCAGCCACCTGAGTTCAGGCGTTTCTGCCATTTAACGATCGTTTCCGTGTAATCGAGCAAGGTCATGGTTCCGGTTGAGCTGCCGAAGCAGATGGGAGTCGACCAGCCGGTTAATACACCCGGGTTGGAATCGAGCACCTCAATAAACCTGGAAGTAGAATAGGCCACTGAGCAGGCACCACTTTGAACGACTGCACAATATTCCCATGTTCCGTATGGATACGGAGAGTCGAGCAGTGAAGTTGTGGTATTGCTGATATCAGCCCATGATCCGCTACCCAGGCGTTTCTGCCATTTCAGGATCGTTCCGGTTTGACCCGACAAGGTGATAGTACCCGCAGAACGGCCAAGAATAATCGGCGTGGTTCCGCCTGCGAGCGTACCGCCCACAGTTACCGGATCAACGGTGATGATTACCGGCTGGATGTCGTAACATCCTGCTGTTGTTGCACCTTTGATATAATAGGTACCTGCCGTGGCTGCTGTCGGAGTGGCATAGGCTGCTGTTGCTCCGGCATTGGTCCAGTAAGTAAAGGTCAGGCTTGCCGTTGAACCCGCCTTAATCTCTGAATTCGTAAGATCAGCTGTTGAGCCGAAGCAGATATTTGCCGGGTTGGTGATTGCGAGAGCCGCAACGCCGTTGACAGTCAGGATACCTTTTACATAACCCACATTGTAGTTCAGCAGACTGGTTCCGGTGGTCGCAACAGCTCCGCTTGCAGTAATGTCATATGGTCCTGCCGCTGCGCCAGAGGAAGCTCCGGTGCTGTAAAGCGATACGAATGAAATTGCTTCGCTATTGACCAGGCCGAAGGTAGTGAAGGCAGTGCCTGAGAGCACCAGTTCCTGTCCGAAACATTTGAGGTTATTGTCGGCCGTGATAATAAGATCTGCCTTTCCAACGGCGATATTTCCTGCAGGATAAGTGATTGTGTAGTTGCTGGCTGTAAACGAACCGCCAATGGCTGCCGATGGAGTAACTGATCCTGTGAAGGTTCCTACGGCAGATATGGCTGAGTATCCTGTTCCGTAACCAATTGTTACCGACCCGATCGATTCACTATTCTGCAAGCCTGTCGGGGTAAAGGCCACTGAACCTTTACCACCTGTTAAGGTTGATCCATAAGTTTTAGTTACATTATTCGCAGTAATGGCCAGATCAGCTTTGCCAACAATAATATCCCCAGGGTTATAGGTGATCGCGTAATTACTTGCGGCAAATGAGGCCCCGGTCGCTGATGATGGCGTAACAGTTCCAACATACGTATTCACGTTAGCATCTGCAGCTGCCCCAGTTCCATAGCTCAGGGTTACTGTCATCGTATCACCATTCTGTAATCCGCTAGCTGTAAATGCAGACGAACCAAAGACCGTTGTCAGAGCTGTACCGTAAGTTTTGCTTCGGTTGTCTGCAGTGATCGTCAGATCACGCGCTGAGATATTGGCATAGGCAACACCAGTGCTTTGACCGTCTCCGAGAACATAGTTGAAACGGTCGGCTCCACCGGCAATCGTGATGTTGGTGTAATTAACAACTTTGCCCACACCTGCATTTTTGTCAACGAAGGTAGCTGGTGTCCATGTAAAGGTCACCTCATCGCCTGATATTTTGTCGGTACTGAACCCCTGACCGGTTACCGAGGTCTTCTGGTCATAGGTTTTGTTGTCAGCAAGGAATAAGCTGAGCGTAAGAGTACTTGTCGTAATGTTTGCGTTTGTCGTTGCGACGATGGAAAGGCTATAGTTAGTGGATTCATCTCCTGTCAGCCACATTCCCTCTAGAGTAACGGTTTTACCATCTGCCACGTTCCAGTCAGCAAAAGCTGCGGTCCCTCCGGTAAGCGCAACTTTGCCGTCATCAATAGTCTCAATGCCATTCAGGGTGCGTGTAAGAACGGCTGCAGCAACGCTTCGGTTGTATATCTTACCGGAAGATGTAAAGTTACCGGTGATAGGTTTAGCATTTACTCTTCCTGTCAGGATTGGTTGTGTAAGGCTGTAGTTGGCCGATTTGGTACCGGATATCTCCAACGAAGTATTTACCGCATTGGTTAATCCGATGTTCTTTGTTGCAAAGACACCAGTTGTATGATTTCCAAGAATGACATCATCTGCATCGCCTGAAACAACACCGCTAAGCTCAGCTCCTGTGATAGCTGCATTTGTACTGCCATTATAGGTTTTGGTGGTAACAGCAGCACTCACAACTGTCAGCCCTTTTCGTCCGACAGATAAGGTTCCATTTTGATAAGTCACCAGGTAGTTGGTTTCAACGAACCCGCCATCGCCGGTTGCCTGACTCGGAGTTATGTCATAATCACCCACGATGGCAGTACCTGCTGCCCCGGGGCTCGAAAAGACCACAGCTGTAGCATTTTCACCAGTGGCATAGGTTCCGGCAATTTTGGTGAATGCAGTAGTTCCCAGATCATGGGCTGTCCCATAAGTTTTGCTCTGGTTGCTTACCAGCAGCGAAATCGCCCTCTTTTGAATTTCGAAGTTGTCCGGTGTAAAGGTAAGATCATAGTTATAATCCAATGAGACCGTTCCATTGTTGGAATCATTGATATTAAGCGTTCCGCGACCGATTACATAGGTTGTTCCCACATTTGCTCCGGCTGCACGCGTAAGTACGCCGGTAAATATACCACTGAACGGCAGCGTGGTCACTGATGAAGAATAGGTGAAAACAGGATCTGATTCACCATAGGTCTTCTTCTGACCACTGGTTACAGTAATCGCAATCGATTTTTTCGTGATCGCAAAATTCGATCCGGTAAAGGTTACCGTATAGTTCTTTGCCAGTGAGGTGCCATCTGGATTGTTGCTGTCGATCAATTCGAGCGTTCCCTGCGAAATAGCATAGGTGCCAAAATTCTGACCTGTTGCACGGGTTAGTGCTCCGGTAAATGAAGCCGTAAAAGGCAAGCTTCCAACCACCGGATCTGAACTGTAAGTAAACGTCGGATCAGATGTTCCGTAAACTTTGTTTTGGCTGGAAGTAACAGTTATGGCAATCGCTTTTCGCGTAATCTCATAAGTACTTCCTGTAAAGGTGATAGAATAGTTCGATGAATTATTATTATCAGAATTGTCATACATCGTCAAACCATTGGTCAATGCATAAGATGAATTTACATTTTCACCTGTAACACAAACGATTGCACCATGAAAATGATCAAAGCTCGCTAATCCCTGTCCACCAACCGTATAGACGTATGTCGGATTTTCATCGCCATATTCCTTCTTCTGGTTAGCAGTAACTGTAATGGAAATCGGCCGTGGTGTCACCGTCAGCTTACCGGCAGAACTGTATGCTATTGTGTAATAGGCTGCAGTAAAATTTGCACCTGCCGCATTACTAGTTACGATGATGTGGTCGCCTGCATTTGCGGTTTCTGCGGTTCCCGAACTGGCAAGTGTTACCGTGCTGATTTCAACACCTGCAGGAAGAACTCCCTGGCTGGTCCCACCGCTTAAGGTAAACGCAGTGTTACCAAGGGCATAAGATTCACCATAATAATTCTTTATCTTGCTATCAGCCAAAATGGTTATGGGTCTTGGTAAAACTTTAATCTTAACCTGCGCTCCATATTTTGTCGGCTCGGCCTTGTCAACTACCGTAACC
>CAILAQ010000533.1 GCA_903832165.1 uncultured Bacteroidota bacterium
ATCGAAATTCGATATTATACCCAGAAGCTGCTTCAGGGCAACTCCCCCGCTGGAAGGGGGTGCCATGGAATAAAAGGTGTAATTGCGATAAATACCTTTTATCGGCTCCCTCCAGACCGCCTGGTAATCCAAAAGATCCTGATGTGTAATGAGTCCCCCCGATTCCTGCATTTGCTGAACTATGTAATCAGCAGTCTGGCCAGAATAGAACCCGTCACGTTTTGAATCACGAATCCTTTCAAGTGTGAGTGCCAGATCAGGTTGTACCAGCAAATCGCCTTCCTTCCAGATGGAATCCTTTACGAATACAGGTTTCGCTATATTTCTTTCAAGAAGTGATTTTTTAATCGAATTCAAATCATTAGCCTGTCTGCGTGTGATTGGAAAACCTTTCCTGGCAAGGTCAATTGCCGGTTGAATAACCTCCTTCCAGGTGAGCGTACCGAGCTTCTCATGGGATTTCACCATTCCGTCAACAGTTCCGGGCACTCCTGATGCAAGGATAGTTTGCGTGCTTAATCCATTTACAACCTCTCCGTCAGGCCCGATATACATATCCTTTGACGCAGCCGCTGGTGCTTTCTCCCTGAAATCCAGTGTGTACACTTTCTTTGCAGAAGTACGGATTACAAAAAAGCCTCCCCCGGCAATATTTCCGGCAGCAGGATAGCATACTGCCAGGGCAAATTGAACCGCAACTGCAGCATCCACTGCATTGCCTCCCTGACGTAGAATGGTCAATCCTATAGTAGTTGCCTCAGTATGGGCGGTAACAACCATCCCCTGCCTGCCTGTGGGCCCCATTCCTTCATGTGACGGGGCGCGGCATGAAATAAGAAGAACGAGAGCAAGCAGGCAAAACGCAACCTTTGTTGGAGCTTGTGGCTTCATCATTAAATGATTTGCCCTAAAAGTAATTAATTCCTTCCTTCCAGATTCAGGTCAAAACCTGCTTTTAACCATGTTCCCGGCTGGGGTACCCCGCCAATATCGAAATAGGACTGATTAAAGAGATTATTGCACTCAGCAATAAAGGTCACCCATTTCAACTTATAGGAAACTTTGATGTCGACGGTCGCAAAAGGCTTATAATCAACCTCTGTCATATTTTGTTGAATATCGAAAAAGGTATAGGTTCCATTCCTCTCCTGCCACACCAGATTTGCTGAAAAACGTAATGCATTCCCGATCTTCATGTTATAACCGGCTGTCAGTTTCCATTTCAGATAATCAAGAATATATTGAGAATAATAATTTAACACCTGATGATGCTGGAAATAATAGCGGTAACCCAAATCAAGATGTTCAATTAATTTTGACAGTCTGGCAGTTTTCAGGGGCGACCAGGATAATCCTGCTTCCATTCCCCAGGTTTGTATATGGCCAAGGTTTTCTGAATGCCAAACCGTTTCATTATCCGCCCTCACCCAATCAATGGATTGGGCAGCGTATCGATAAAAGCCAAGAAATTTCCCGGTAAAGCCTGCCTGCAGAAATTCAACCCCGGCTTCTGTATTCCATGCAGTTTCAGGTAACAATTCTGCATTACCCCGGTTTGTTGGAGATTTATAATATAATTCGGTGAATGTGGGCAGTCTGAAGGCTCTGTTGAACGCCAGAAATGTTCGCCAGGGAGTGGCTGATGTAAAGCTGACATCGATTCCTGGATATATCTGGAAATAATTTTTTGCTGCCCGAACATCATGCAATACCACACCACCATTCCACTTAACAGGTCCGGTAATTAATTGATGTTCCGCAGATAAGGTAAAATGATCCCTGGCGCCAAAGTGGTTATATTCCACCCCGGTAACACCCGGGATCTCCTTTGTTTTATCTGTAAGATCACCTAAAACTGTACTCCATACTGATTCATGCCTGTATTCAATTCCGAAAGCCGTTTTACCAAACCTGCTCGTAAACCAAGCATCGGTTTTACTTCCGGAAATTTGTGTAAGATGATAATTTGGTGCAGTATACCAAACTGGAGGGTCCGACCGGAAAAGTGCGAACTCATCGGAATGCAATCTGAAGTATATGGATTGACGAACATTGACCTTTCCCTGATAATACAACTGCAATGCCGTGAAACCTGATCCGGTCCGTTCAAACTGGTTGGGGTATTTTACAGTATAAAAGCTGTTGGCCCCGAAAGCCTTTTTCAATCCGCCGCCCATGATGGAAACATCAAGTCGCCTGTGACTGTACCCTGCCTGAAAAAATCCGTTAAGATTCTTAAAATCAGTATTCTCTATATATCCACCGGATCGCTGAACCCCTACACCTGAAACCTGATACCATC
>CAILAQ010000534.1 GCA_903832165.1 uncultured Bacteroidota bacterium
ATCAAAAACTTACCGGTTCAATATCGGACGGTATGTTCAGGAACTCGTTCATCCCAATCCCGACAAGCGCATCGCCAACACCGGCCTGTTTGTGGTCATCACCGACGAAAGGACCAGCGCCAACAGGATAATTGTGGACAACAAGATGAAGCTGATTATTACCTATACGCCGCTGCAATAAGGCTCAAGGCTCAAGGAAAGATATAAGTAAAAAGGCTGAAGGGGAGAACTCTTCGGCCTTTTTACATTTAAAGTTGCCAACTTTAAGCAGAAGTTTCTGCCAAGTCAGACGGCTCTGTTTAAAGTTGGCAACTTTAAAATTATATAGCAGAAGTTTCTGCCAAGTCAGACGGCTCTGTTTAAAGTTGGCAACTTTATATGTACCTTAGCGTTATCTAACCTTTTATATTATGTGTGGAATTGTCGGGTACATCGGCTCGCGCGAAGCCTATCCTATAATTATAAACGGATTAAAACGCCTTGAATACCGCGGCTATGATTCTGCGGGAATTGCTTTGATCAGTGAAGGATTCAATGTTCAGAAATGCAAAGGCAAAGTTGCCGACCTGGAAAGGATGGGAACTTCGCGTATCAAGTCGGGAACCATCGGGATGGGCCATACCCGCTGGGCCACTCATGGCGAGCCCAATGAGATAAATGCCCATCCGCATACCTCCTTCAAGGGACATTTCGTGATGGTTCACAATGGAATCATCGAGAATTATGCATCGATAAAAAGGCACCTGAAAACCCGCGGTATCGGGTTCACCGGAGAGACGGATACGGAGGTACTGGTCAATCTCATTGAGCATCTGTATCTCGAAGGCGACTTATCTGCGGAACTGGCTATCCTGATGGCCCTGAATAAGGTAGAGGGAGCATACGGTATCGTTGTGGCCTGCCTTGATGAGCCGGACAAACTTTTTGCCGCGCGCAAAGGGAGTCCGCTGGTTATTGGCGTGGGTCAGGGCGAATATTATCTGGCATCGGACGCGACACCACTGGTGGAACATACCCAAAACGTAATTTACCTGAACGACGAGGATTTCGCAATGATCAGCCGTGACAGGCTGGTTTTGAGATCGCTCAGAAGTTCATCGCATGATCCTGAAATACAGGAGCTCGACCTGTCGATCGGAGAAATCGACAAGGAAGGATATGCCCATTTCATGCTTAAGGAGATTTTTGAGCAGCCGAGGGCCATTCAGGACACCTTCAGGGGACGGGTGCTTCCCGACTTATCAGGAATCCAGCTGGGCGGACTTCATGATGTACTCCAGAAGCTTTACTCAGCCAAAAGAATAATTATTACCGCCTGCGGTACTTCATGGCATGCCGGCCTTGTTGGAGAATACTTCTTCGAGGAGCTGGCCCGGGTGCCAGTGGAGGTGGAATACAGTTCAGAATTCCGTTACCGGAACCCGATTCTCGGTCCCGACGATATTGTCCTGGCGATCAGTCAGAGCGGAGAAACTGCGGATACACTGGCGGCCATCAAGCTGGCCCGCGAGAGGGGTGCCACCGTGCTCGGAATCTGCAACGTGGTTGGCTCTTCGATCGCACGGGAAACAAATGCCGGAGTGTATACGCATGCCGGCCCCGAGATCGGAGTAGCCAGTACAAAGGCTTTTACGGCTCAGGTTACGGTGCTGATCATGATAGCCCTGATGACTGGCAGAAATAACGGAACGCTCACAAAAGAACGATATGAAGAGCTGATTGCCGAACTCGTTGAGATTCCCGGCAAACTAAGAAAAACACTGGAAAAAGATGATGAGATTCTGGAGATTGCCAAAATATTCCAGCATACCAAAAATGCAATATACATGGGACGCGGAGTATTTTTCCCGGTAGCCCTGGAAGGTGCGTTAAAACTTAAAGAGATAAGCTATATCCATGCAGAAGGATATCCGGCAGCTGAGATGAAGCACGGCCCGATAGCGCTCATCGACGAAAACATGCCGGTTGTTGTGGTAGCAGCCAGGGACCAGACCCTCGATAAAGTGGTGAGCAATGTGCAGGAAATCAAGGCGCGCAAAGGCACAGTGATTGCCATTGTTTCGGAGGGTGACCAGGAGATATCACGTCTGGCCGACCATGTCATTGCCGTACCCGATTCACTGCCGGAGTTTTCGGTTCTGCTTTCGGTGATTCCGCTGCAGCTTCTGGCCTACCATATTGCGGTGCTGAGGGGTTGTGATGTTGATCAGCCGCGTAACCTTGCCAAGTCAGTCACGGTAGAATAATGCCGAATGAAAGAATCAGCCTATCGCCATCTCACTGCCTCAGAGGTCAGTAAACTTGAGTTACAGGGCTGCACAGCAGAATCCTGGGAACGAGTGCAGGTAAAGCCGGAATTCGATACTTCCCGGATTAAACGGGTAAGTTTTCACGGTGATGTTCAGCTCGGGACCTTTCAGGGAATGGCTGATTTTGCCGGTGGCCTCAGATTGCCTTCGGGAATATCGGACACACGCCTGTACAATTGCCGTATCGGCGATGATGTGTTTATCAGCGGACCCATCGAAATGATTGCCAATTATCATATCGGTGACCGTGCAGTAATCAGTCATATCGATGTTATGGTGTATGAAGGGCCAACCGGTTTTGGAAACGGGTTTCGTGTATCGGTGCTGAATGAAGCCGGCGGCAGGGAGGTTCCGATATTTGACCGTTTATCGGCTCAGCTGGCCTATATCCTTGCCTTATACCGCCACCGGCCAGACGTGATCAGCAGGATTACGGCAATGATAGATGATTATACAAGGCAGCTCGACCAGGGTTATGGAGTGGTAAGCGAGGGAGCCCGGATCTCTCACACTCACCTGATCCGGAATGTCAGGATCGGACCCTATGCTGTGATCGATGGGGCTACGAGTCTCGAAGAGGGCAGCATAAACTCCTGCCTGGAAGATCCGGTATACATCGGCCCGGGAATCAGTGCCAGAGATTTTATCGTTTCCTCCGGCTCCAGGATCACAGATTCAGTATTTCTGGACAAATGCTTTGTTGGACAGGGAGTTGAACTTGGAAAACAATATTCAGCAGAGAATTCCCTTTTCTTTGCCAATTGTGCAGGATTTCACGGGGAGGCCTGTTCTGTTTTTGCAGGGCCCTTCACGGTAACACATCATAAATCCACCCTACTGATTGCCGCCTATTTTTCCTTTCTGAATGCCGGGTCGGGCTCCAACCAGAGCAACCATATGTACAAGCTCGGTCCCATACATCAGGGAATCGTGGAACGGGGTTCTAAAACGACCAGCGACTCCTATCTCCTTTGGCCCAGCAAGATCGGTCCGTTCACCCTGGTAATGGGCCGTCATTACAAAAACTCCGATACCTCCGACCTGCCGTTCTCCTACCTGGTGGAAAGCAACGATGAGAGTATTCTGTCGCCGGGAGTTAATCTGAAATCTGTAGGCACGATCCGTGATGCCCAAAAATGGCCAAAGCGCGATCGCCGAAGGGATCCCGACCTGTTGGATGTAATTAACTATAACCTACTGAGCCCCTTTACGATACAAAAAATGTGGAGAGGGAGGGAAATCCTGCGAAACCTACAAAAAACATCAGGTCAAAAATCCGAATTCTACTCTTTTGAAAACACAAAAATCCCCCGGAATGCGCTTGAGCGTGGGATTCAACTGTATACCACCGGGATCATAAAATTTCTCGGCAACTCCATTATCTCCAGGATCGAAAAGGGAGATTGCTCAACCGCAGAAAAATTGCAGGAAACGTTGAAAGCCGATACCGGATCAGGAAAAGGCAATTGGATCGATATGGCCGGATTGATAACACCCCAGGAGCTGGCTGAAAAACTGCTCGACCGGATCAGTAACGGACAGGTGAACAGCATCGCAGGGATTGAGGAAGAGTTCAGGCTCTGGCACAGCGATTATTATGAGATGGAGTGGACCTGGGCACGTGAACTGGTTGCAAAGGAATTCAGGATAAATCTCGATTCCATCATACCTGAAGCAGTTATTCCGATCGTTGAAACCTGGCGCAAGGCAGTTGTCGACCTGGATGAAATGCTTTATGAAGATGCCCGGAAAGAGTTCAGGATATCTGCGCAAACCGGTTTCGGGACAGATGGCGGTGAAGAGGAGCGAGCCAAAGACTTTAGCGAGGTACGCGGTGAGTTTGAGCAGAATCCGGCGGTTATTGCAATCAGGGAACATATCAGGAAAAAGACAGCTCTGGCCTCAAAAATTATCGGTCGATTGCTCCAAAATCTCAATTCCCCGGTTTGAAATCTCCTAACGGGGCTGGGAGAGAATAGGGCAGGAGGGCAGAAAGGCAAGACGGCAGAAAGGAAAGCTCAAAAGGTTAAAATTATAAGGTGCACTTAGTCAGCTTTTTACTTATTTTTATAACTTTACTTTTTGCCTTTTTGCCTTTTTGCCTTTTTGCCTTTTTGCCCTCTTGCCGTCTTGCCCTATACAAACATTCCGATTTTGTCCCACCCCCCCTATTAATAAATGTGCCTTGTGCCTTTTGTTCAGGCTAGCTTAAAATCCATCTGGCGCTTGGCGAGGTTAGTTCGGGCGATCTCGATCCTGACTTTCTGGCCAATCACAAAACGCCTGCGTGTCTGAGCTCCGACCAGGCAATAGTTCTTCTCATCGTATTCGTAGAAATCGTCATCCATATCGCGCATCGGGACCATTCCTTCGCAGTGATTATCACTAAGTTCCACATAAAATCCCCACTCGCTGATTCCGGAAATTATGCCTTCAAATTTCTGCCCGATCTTATCCTGCAGAAATTCAACCTGCTTATATTTTGTACTCGCACGTTCCGCCTTGACCGCCCGATCCTCCATCATGCTCGACTGAATGCACATTCCCTCCACTTTTGGCTGGTTTTCAGAAGGTTCATTATGCAAATACAAATCAAGGAGCCTGTGAACCATTAAATCAGGATAGCGCCTGATGGGGGAGGTAAAATGGGTATAATGCTCAAACGACAGTCCATAATGACCGATATTCTGTGTTGAATATTTTGCTTTGGCCATTGTTCTGATAGCCAGGCTTTCAATAATATACTGTTCGTTTTTACCCCTGATCTGAGTTAGCAGCTTGTTCATTGAATCGGCGATGGCCTTATGGCTGGCTGTTTTAACCGAATACCCGAATGTGTGTATAAAATTGGAGAAATTTATCAGTTTTTCCACGTTAGGCCGGTCATGTATGCGGTATACAAACGTTTTTGCCTTTTGACCCTGCTTAACTTTACCAATGCGTTCCGCCACTTTTTGATTGGCGAGCAGCATGAACTCCGCGATCAGCCAGTTTGATTCCTTAGCCTCCTTAAAGTAAACACCGGTGGGTTTTCCTTTTTCATCAAGATAAAACTTAACCTCCTCGCGTTCAAACGAGAATGAACCTCTCTTAAACCGTTCTTCGCGCAAAATGGAAGCCATTTTATGGAACTGAAGGATCTCGGTTGAAAGATCGCCTTCGCCGGTAACAATAACCTGCTGAGCCTCCTCATAGGAAAAGCGGCGATCGGAATGAATAACAGTGCGTCCAAACCATTGGGTCAGGACTTCAGACTTCTCATTCATTTCAAATACCGCTGAAAAAGTCAGCCGGTCTACGTGCGGCTTAAGCGAGCATAAATCATTGGAAAGGCGTTCAGGCAGCATTGGGACTACGCGATCCACGAGGTAGACTGATGTGCCGCGGGTAAAAGCTTCCTTATCGATTTCCGAGGAAGGCCTCACATAATGGCTTACATCAGCGATGTGCACCCCGATTTCCCAGTTTCCGTTTTCAAGTTTCCTGATAGACAGGGCATCATCGAAGTCTTTGGCATCACCCGGATCGATAGTAAAAGTGGTTGTATCGCGGAAGTCTCTCCTTGAGCGGATTTCTTCGGTTGTGATGTCGCCGGGCACTATTTCTGCCTCGCGGAGCAAATTTTCGGAAAACTTATAAGGAAGTTCAAATTCGGCCAGAATTGCATGAGTTTCAGTTTCATGTTGGCCTGCAATACCAAGGACATCAATTACCTCACCAAACGGATTTTTTGCTGTTGGAGGCCATTCTGTTATTCGTGCCACCACTTTTTGTCCCTCGGCGGCTCCTTTCAGGTTGCGTGGGTGAATAAAAATATCGTAAGGCATATCGCGGTTATCGGGAATAAGAAAATAATAGCCCGATGATCTTTCTATGGTACCGACAAAGGTACGTTCACGCTGTTCAAGGATCTCAACAATCTCGCCCATCAGTCGCTGGCCTTCCCGGCGGGCATAGAGGTACACCTTCACTTTATCGCCGTTCAGGGCACGGTTCACATTCCTGTTATTGATATAAACATCTTCCTTCACCTCATCCGTGATGATATAGGCAGCACCTGAATTTGTCATCTGAACGGTACCGATAATATGTCCGCCGCGAACTTTCAGCTTGTACTGGCCACGTTCCACCTCATTTAATTGCCCGTTGCGCACCAGCTCCTCCAGCACATCAGAGATCAGTTTTTTCTGACCCGGATCACTTAAGCCAAGCTTTGCACTGATCTGTTTATAGTTGAGGCCTTGAGCTGTATTTTGATTAAAGATCCCCAGAATCTTGCTTCTCAGAATTTTTTTATTGGCTGACTGGGGACTCTCTTTTTTACTTCTTCTTTGCATTATCATAATTTTGCTGCAAAATTAGCCAATTTAAAGGGGTTATTGCCGGATTAACATTAAATTTGAGTTAATTATCCTTCTTATTGTGCGCCCGAACCTCCTGTTTTTCATATTAATGGCTACTGCTTTAATCATGCTGAAGGTGGCTGGCTATGCACAGGATTTGAATTATACCCATTATACTACTTCATCCGGCCTTCAGTTACCATCTAATGAGGTATACAAGATTTTATTCGATAAGAAGGGGGTTTTATGGGCAACAACCGACCGGGGGGTATGGCGATACGACGGATATTCATCGAGGCAATTCACCGTTTCTGATGGACTTAAAGAAAATTGCAATCTTCGGATGTTCAACGATTCGTGGGACAGGATCTGGGTTTCATCGATGAATAATTATCTGTACGGGATTATCAACGATACAGTCCGGAGGCATCCGGCCAGCGAAACTATTCACAGTCTCCACAAATCAAGCGAATATGTACAGCAGGTTTTCTTTAATACGGACAGTTCTCTTTACCTGAGTTACAATTATCCGGGATTATACCTATTCAATCCAGGAAACAATCCGGAAATGGTTACCAAACAATTAGTGAATCATGAAGATGCATCCATGGCCATTCATTATGATTCGACGGGTTCTTATTTTGATATGATCGGCCTTCCGGATACTAACCGAAGAACAAAGACGATCGTTAATCAGGAGATTGACTGGATTTATCTGAAATGCGGAGTTTCTAAAAAAACTGACGATAATCGGAAAGAGCTATATCCGATTGGCAAAAATGAGTTCATTGTCAGTTATGTCAATAAGGTGTTTCATATCAAAGATGGCAAGCTAAAAAGCGAAAGAGCCTTTAACGATGATATTACCAGTCTTTTCGTGGATAAGAAAGGAAGCTTCCTTATTGGCCCGGCAAATGAAGGAGTCATGTTATTCCTTAATTCGGATTTAAACTCTGAACCTATCCATTACCTTTCCGGAGAAACCGTGACAGGAATTGCACAGGATCTTGAGGGGAGCTATTGGTTCTCCACTTCAACAAATGGCATATTTGAAGCGAATACCTTAGACATTGAGGTTTATAACCATCCCTCATTAAATAATAAGGACAATATTATCACCGCAATGGTCTCGGATGGGGAGCATATTTATCTGGGAACCCAAACCGGACTTATGCTTAAAGGTTATGAGCAGGTTAATCATAAATATCTGTTTCAGGAATTTAAAATCCCAGAATCACCGGGATCAATCAGGAAGCTGTTTTATACTCCGGACAAGCATCTTCTGTTATTTAAGATGGACCTCCTGGAAATCGACACTTCAGGGAGATATCAGGGGATAGGCAAACACGCTGGCTACGCCTATGATTACCTTCCGCTGACTGATGGAAAACGGCTGGTCAGTTTCACCGCTGAAATTTCCCTGATCAAAGGTTCCCATATTATTCAGCATTGGATGCAAAAAGAAATGGACACCACCTCTTCTTATAAGAAATTTGTCAGAAATGCTATCAACAGGGTTCGTGCGATGTGTATTGACGACAAGAAAAGGATTTGGTTAGGGTCACAAAATTCAGGGCTTTTAAGCAGTTCCGATTCAATCGTGTATCCATGGAGCAAAAAAGACACGCTTCTTGGCAGACGAATCCATTGTATAAACCAAGTGGGTAAGGATATCTGGGCCAGTGTCGCAGATTACGGGATCGCTGTGATACATCCTGATTCATCGGTTACGAGGATTACCCGGGAAGATGGCCTTTCAAGTGATATCATTGACGTTCTCTTTGTGGAAAATGATTCCGTTGTCTGGGCCGGAACAAGTAATGGACTAAACAAAATCAACCTTGATTACCGGTCACAAAAGGTGATGTCCATTTCTTACTTTACAATATTCGAGGGGTTGCCATCAAATCGCATCTATCAGATTATTAAACACAAAGGTGATATTTGGGTGGCATCTTCTCAGGGAGCTGTTCGTCTGAACCCAAACTTCACCAAGCCTCCGAAAATGTCGCCAAGGCTTAATGTCGGGCCGATACTGGTGAATGAGCAGCCACGAGAGCTGACCTCTGCCATTACCCTTCAACCTGGCGAAAACGACCTTGTTATTAAGTTTAAAGCTACAACCTACAGATCGCTCAGCCGGGTCCACTATAAATATAAGATGGTCGGGATCAACGAAGATTATATTGTCACAGATAATCTGGAAGCACGTTATCCTGATCTCAATCACGGGAGTTATACTTTCTGTATCAATTCATCATACACCGGTGAATTCGATCCTTTGACTGAGAAAATTTATAAAATTGAGATTGCCGTCCCTTTTCTGAAATCGAGGATAATGCTGATTTTTTACGCACTCCTAATGGCAGCCCTGGTTTATCTGGTTTTCATGGGCATCTTCAGGGCCATAAAAAAGAGAGAACTGGAAAAGCGGAAACTGCTGCATGCTGAAAAACGGGCTCTTCTTTCGCAGATGAATCCGCATTTTATTTTCAACTCACTGAATTCCATAGAACATTTCATTGTTCAGCATAATGAAGTTCAGGCAAATAACTATTTGACCAATTTCTCGGGACTGATCCGGAGAATTCTGGATAATTCGAAGAAGAACCTGATCACCCTTCAGGAAGAGATCACAACTCTTCATCTCTATCTTGGACTCGAAAATCTTAGATTTGAGAATGAGTTTAAAAATCAGACAATTAAAGACGAAAAAATCGATTATAACGAAACGATGATTCCTCCTATGCTTCTTCAGCCATTTGTAGAAAATGCGATCTGGCACGGATTGTTACCTATAAAAGGGAAGGGCCATCTCAAAATTTCCTTTACTGATCAGCAGGATTACTTTAAATGTTGCATCGAGGATAACGGCATTGGTAGAGAAAACTCACTATCTTTAAAGAGTATGAAGTTTACGCATATACCCAGCGGAATAAGGAATGTCGAAGAGCGGATAGAGTTGTTAAATAAAATGAATAAAAGGAAGATCAGTCTTACGATCACCGACCTCAGGCAGGCTGATGGCATTGCTTCAGGAACCTTGATTGAGCTAGTGATACCGTATGATCTGAAAATTTAATTTTATTGATATGGAAGGCAAAATCAGGACGATAATTATCGAGGATGAGCATAAGAGCTTGTTGACTCTTCAGACCTTGCTGGAGCGTTATTGCCCCGAGGTTCTTGTGATTGGCACAGGAAACAGCGTGGAAGCCGGCATCCGGGTTATTAAGGAGCTCAATCCCGAGCTTGTTTTTCTTGATATTTCCATGCCCGACGGAGATGCTTTCGATCTGCTCAACCGCATTGGGACCGTCAATTTTGAGATTATTTTCATCACCGCTTATAATGATTTCGCGCTTAAGGCTTTTGAATTCTCAGCATTGCATTATTTGCTTAAGCCGATCAATTACAGGGAACTCGAAGATGCAGTCCAGCGTTACCTGAAGATCCGTCCTTTAAACAATGTGCAACCAAAGCTTGAAATACTTAACCGCACGTTGAAGAACCATTTCGATAAGATCAGCCTTCCCTCAAATGACGGTCTTATCATTGTGGATATCCATGATATTGTCAGACTGGAAGCAGCAGGGAATTATTCAACCGTATGCCTGACAAGCGGCGAAAACATCATAGTCACAAAAACCCTGAACCATTTTGAAGAAATACTGAGCGGATTGAATTTTATCCGCATCCACAATACCCATCTGATTAATCTGAAGTATGTGAAAAAGTATCAGCGTGGTCAGGGGGGTACTGTTACCATGAGCAACGGGACCTCGCTCGCCGTTTCGCGAACGCGAAAAAATGAGTTTATCGAAGGATTGAGGAACCTCAGCCTCACCGTTGGTTATACCAGTTAAACGGCAAACCCTGCAGTACATACAGTCATCCCAGCATAATACACATTCCTGATTTTTTTGTCAATCGGGTGTTATACTTTTGGAATCAACTAAAAGTATTGATGACAACTACTATTTACATAATGACTTTCAACACCCGGGGAGTGCCCCTTCCAGGGTTTCCTTTCAGTATTGCCGATTAGGGTCCGCCCGGATTCCTAACCCCGCACTTTGCCAACTTCCAAATTAGCCAGGCTTACCTTCCTTCCCTTCCCCCTGGCTAATTTTTTTTTACTTTTACCCGAGCAAATTTATCCCTGACTTATGGCTGAGTTAATTCTGTATAATACTCTGACCCGCCGGAAAGAAGTTTTTGAGCCACTCCATCCGCCGCGGGTCGGAATTTACGTATGCGGTCCGACCGTTTATGGTGATCCTCATCTGGGCCATGCAAGGCCTGCCATCACTTTCGATGTGCTCTTCCGGTTTCTGCGCCATTCAGGCTATCAGGTGAGATATGTACGCAACATCACCGATGTCGGACATCTGGAAAATGATGCCGATGAGGGCCATGATAAAATAGCAACGCGCGCCCAGCTTGAACAGATAGAACCTATGGAAGTGGTTCAACGTTACAGCGATCATTACCATCGGAGCATGGACCAGCTGAATGTTCTGAAACCCAGCATTGAGCCACGCGCATCGGGGCACATCCCTGAACAGATTGAGATGGCGGAGAAAATCCTTGAGGCCGGATATGCTTATATCAGTAATGGATCGGTTTATTTCGATGTCGGGAAATACGACGCCGGAAATCATTACGGGAAGCTCTCGGGCAGGATCCTCGACGATCTGCTGACCACCACCCGGGATCTTGACGGCCAGCAGGAAAAGAGAAATCCATTTGATTTCGCATTGTGGAAAAAGGCGTTACCTGAACATATCATGCGATGGAACTCTCCGTGGAGTCCCGGTTTTCCCGGATGGCATCTGGAATGTTCTGCCATGAGCACCAAATATCTTGGTGAAACATTTGATATTCATGGTGGCGGGATGGATCTGCTGTTCCCTCACCATGAGTGTGAAATAGCACAATCGAAAATTGCCAACGGAAAAGACTCTGTCCGATATTGGATGCACAATAACATGATCACCATAAACGGCCAGAAGATGGGGAAATCGCTGGGGAATGGAATATTGCTCGACCAGCTCTTTGCCGGCGACCATCCACTCCTTGAAAAGGCTTATGATCCCATGACCATCAGGTTCTTCATCCTTCAGGCACATTACCGGTCAACGCTGGATTTCTCCAATGAGGCACTCCAGGCCTCTGAAAAGGGCCTTGCAAGGCTCATGAAATCCATCGCGATGCTTCCGGAATTGCCAACCGGTGAGGCAACATCCATCAATATTGAGGAATGGAATAAGAACTGCTGTAATGCGATCAATGACGATCTTAACACGCCGATTCTGATTGCTCACCTGTTTGATATGGTGAGGATGGTGAATCAGATTTATGAGGGCAGGGAAACAATCACTAAAGCAGATCTGGAAACACTGGTTAAGCTATTCCACCAGTTTGCCTTTGATATACTCGGTCTTCTTGAAAATCAAACATCTGCAGGCGAATCCGATATTCTTCCGAAAGTCATGGAGATGATCCTGGCGCTCAGGCAGGAAGCCAAGAAAAACAAGGATTTTGCCTTGTCAGACCGGATCAGGGACGAATTGGGAAAAATCGGGATATCTGTAAAAGACAAGAAGGATGGCGCGGATTGGGAAATAGGATAATGTGCTAATTTGCTAATGTGCCAATGTGCCAATTTCCTGATTGAAAACAATATTAATAGCCGGCGGTTTTAACCGGTGGGATGTGATGATTAAAAAATTTGATTATGTACCAGTTGAAGGTTAAGAGTTGGATTATAATTAGTGCGTTTATCGCGTTGACCATGGTGGGGTGCAAGACGAATGCAGGGGGAAAGGGAGCGGGAAAAGCGAATTCTGAGGCTGATGCGGCGCAGGTGGTGACGTCGGTATTTTCGGCTGATTCGGCTTATGTTTTCACAGAGAAACAGGTGAGTTTCGGTCCAAGGGTGCCGGGAAGTCAGGCTCAGACAGAGTGTGCCTCCTGGCTCACCAAAAAATTAAGGTCATATGGTGCCGATGTTGTTGTTCAGGAGGCCATGGTAAAAGTTTTTGATGGCAAAGAGGTGCCTATGAAAAATATTATCGCACGATATCAGCCTGGTAAAAGCAACCGGATTCTCCTCATGGCACATTGGGATAGCCGTCCGTTTGCCGATCAGGATCCTGATCCTTCAAAACGAAACACCCCTATTTCCGGGGCTAATGACGGAGCCAGCGGAGCCGCCGTTTTGCTCGAGATTGCCCGGGGATTGCAGTCGCAGCCAACCCCGCTTGGAATCGATATTATTCTTTTCGATGTGGAAGACTATGGTGCACCTTCAGACCGGGATGTCAGTGGAAAACCGGAGTACTGGTGTCTCGGCTCACAATATTGGGCAAAAAACCCTCATATTCAAGGCTATTTTGCACGCTTTGGTATTCTCCTTGATATGGTTGGTGCTCCCAATGCGGAGTTCACCATGGAAGAAGTCAGCAGGAATTATGCCCAGTCAGTGCTCGACAAGGTTTGGAAGGCAGGCAATAAACTGGGATATGGCAAATACTTCAGCTATCAAAAGACTAACCCGCTGATCGATGATCATCTTTTTATCAATCAGATCATAGGAATTCCATCTATTGATATCATTCAGAACGATGTTACGACGGAAAGTTCATTCGGTTCGTTCTGGCATACCCAAGCCGATAATATGTCTAATATCAGCCGCGAAACCCTGTCTGCGGCCGGTAAGACAGTGATCAGCGTGATATATTCGGAGAAGTAGGGAGTTGGGTATGGGGTATGGGGCATAGCCGTCAACCTAAGGATTTTATTGGCCTTTTGAAGGAGAAATTTGAAGTAAGAATGATGAGATTCCAATTCAGAATTCCGAGTTCCGAGGGTGGAGATC
>CAILAQ010000535.1 GCA_903832165.1 uncultured Bacteroidota bacterium
ATATACTCGCCGATAACGCCCAGGAAAGTAAGTTGTATCGATCCGAGAAAATAGATGCTCAGCAGCGTGGATGACCAGCCTATGATGGCAAACCCGGCTATTTTAGCGATCAGCGTGTACAATCCCGCCAAAAAGAATACAACAATTCCAATGATTCCCATGTAAAGACAGAGACGGATCGGGAACTTGGAAAATGAAAAAATGGCATCGGAGCTGAGGCTTAAAAGTTTAAAATAGTTCATCTTGGATTTACCCTGATGCCGCTCTTCACGCCGGTACTCAACAAACCCCTGCCGGAATCCGATGAAATGCCTGAGCCCGGGCAGATATCTTATCGATTCGGTAAACTGCAGAAGGGCTTGGAGGGCATCGCGGTTCATGGCCGAAAAATTGCCCACATTATCGATGTCGGGCAAATCAGAAAACCGTCTGAAAGTTTTATGAAAAGAGATGGTAAGCAGGTTGCGCCTGTTCAGGTTCGCTTTGTTCGTGCGCTTGCCGAAGATGACATCGTATTCATCGGTGAGCAGCATCCTGTACATCACGGGAATCAGTTCCGGCGGATCCTGCAAATCGCCGTCCATCATCACGGTAAACTTCCCCTTTGCAATCGTGAGGCCCGCCGTAAAAGCAGCCTGGTGCCCAAAATTTTTTGATAATTCCAGGATCTTTATCCTCTGATCTTTTTTTCTGGCTTCTTTTAGTCGGGAAAGGGTCCCATCCTTACTGCCGTCATCAACAAAAATGATCTCAAAATCAGGGGTAATCCCCTCCAATACGGGAACCGTCCGGCTAACCAGATTCTCAACAAGGGCTTCCTCATTGAAGAGGGGTACTACTACGCTTATAGTTGCCAACTTTAATTATTTAGTACTAATGTTGCCTCACTGTTAAAGTTGGCAACTATAAAAAATGTTGCCAACCATCTTAAAGTTGGCAACTATAAAAAAACCTTTATACTTTCGTCCAGATATTTCCTTCTTTATTCGACCTCACCGCAGCCTCTATAAACTGCATTCCCCGTATTCCCTCATCGATGCCCGGGAACTGGCCGGGAACCGTTTGTTCGCCCCTGATAGCCTTTGCAGCTCCTTTGTAAAGGTTGCCGAATGCCTCGTAAATTCCCTCGGGATGTCCCGGAGGCAATACGTGGCTCTCCTGTGCGAAACTGGAGAGATAATCGTATCCCGGTGTGATTATTTCATACGGAGCTCCTTCATGCATCATCTTAAGCATATTGGGATTTTCCTGTTCCCAGTGGAAGGCTCCTTTGGTGCCATAAACGCTGATCTGAACATTGTTTTCTTCGCCGGTTGCGATCTGAGATGAACAGATAACTCCGGTGAGATTCTCCTCGAACTTAAGTAGAACATTACCGTCAAGATCAAGCGTATTTTCGGGTTTCAGTGTACTTAATACTGCAAGTACTTCTTTCACTTTCAGACCGGTAGCATATTCAATCATGTTAAATGCATGGACACCGATATCACCCATGCAGGAGCTGATACCGGCAACTTTCGGGTCGAGCCGCCACACGGAAAGACGCGCATTTCCTCCATGTATGATCGGATTAACCCACCCCTGAAGATATTTAGCATCAACGCGCTGAATGGGACCAATATCACCGGCTTCGATTCTGCGTTTCATTTCACGCACCATCGGATAGCCGGTATAGGTATGGGTCAGACAGAAAACCAATCCTTGATTACCCGCAATTTCTTTGAGTTCAATGGCTTCAACCGAAGAGAGTGTAACCGGTTTTTCGCAGATCACATGAAACCCGTTGCTAAGGAGCTTTTTGGCATGCTCGTAATGCAGGTAATTAGGTGTAACGATTGAAACCACCTGAATCCTTTCGGAATCCGGCAGGCCGTTTTCACCGGCTATGAAGGAATCAATATCGGGATATGCCCTTTTTAAATCGATATCCTCATCTGCAGCGAACTCCAGGGCCCGCTCATAATTCACATCAAATACGCCGCCAATCAATTCATAGGAGTTGGCAATTTTGGCTGCTATGCGGTGGGCGCCGCCGATGAAGGCACCTTTGCCGCCTCCGATCATACCCCAGCGAAATCTTTTCATAAAAAATGGATCTGTTATCAGTTAAGCAGTTTTTTTCTTTCTCATGGTGGTGAAAACGATGGCGAAAATCACAATCAGAATGGCTGGCAGAACAGCAGTATACCGGAGAATTTCCTGACCTGTGGCCTGGTTGTCGGTAAACCATCCTGAAATTGGCAGGAATATCGAGGTGGATAACATTCCGGCACCACCAAAAATGGAGAGTCCGAGGGCGCCTGTTTCAGGAATGTTTTCTGATATGAATCCCAGCATGGTGGGCCAAAAGAAGCAAATACCTATGGCAAAAACAGCTGCTGCGGCAAATGTCATGAAGGAGCCGCTGACGTAACTCATCAGCAAAAGACCGATCATGCTCACGATGGCTGAGAAAAACAGCATCCCGGTGGTATTGATCTTGTGAACGATAGGGCCCGCAAATGATCGGCCAATCGCCATAATTCCATTAATGAATGCAAGTACCAGGATTGGTGCCACACCAGTATCCTGCAGGAGTGAGCTGATGCGCTGGCCGGTGGTGAGCTCGGTGGCTGCGCTGAGAAGCATACAGAAAAGCATAACCAGGAAGAGTGGCTTAAGAATCGACTTCCACATGGAGCCGTAGGATACTCCCATTTCCACCCTTTCAGTTTTGGGGAATTTCTGTCCTAACATCAATAAGCCATAGCTGACAAGCGGTATGATCAGGGTGCCAACCAAAACCTGCCAGGGAAGTTTCAGAATATCAATTACCAGATATCCGACAAGGCTCCCGATAACGATACCTCCCGGAAACCATACGTGGAAACGGTTGAGCATCTTGGTTTTATTGCCTGTGAAAATGGATGCCACCAGCGGGTTGCAGCCGGCCTCGACTGAACCGTTCCCCACTCCGATAAGCAGAGTGCCGATAAAAAGTGTCCAGAAATCCCGGGCAAAAACAGTAACGACAATACCGATCACATGAAGGAAAAATGCGAGTCTTACAAATCTTTTCATCCCAATCAGATCGACAAATGGTCCGCCAATGAACTGGGCCAGTGTAAATCCCCAGAAAGCCGGGGCCATGGCAAGACCCATTTCTTTTGCGCTAAGGCTGAAACCACCTTCCCAAACCAGCTCTAAACGAGCCCGGATCGCAAAGGTCATAGCAGTGGTGACAAGCGCCATGCAACTCATCCAGAATAATCGGTTGGCATTGAATTCTTTTGAAGTCATTTTGTATAGGTTTAGATTTTGAATTTAAAAATAGGTATTTTTGGTTAATACAACTAAACACTTAGATTCTATGGGACGCCCAGTAACTTTATTCACCGGCCAGTGGGCCGATCTTACCTTCGAAACACTCTGTAAAAAAGCTACCGGCTTCGGCTATGACGGCCTCGAGCTCGCCTGCTGGGGCGATCATTTTGAGGTCGCTAAGGCAGATCAGGCCTATTGCGACAGTAAGCGTGCGATGCTGGAAAAATACGACCTGAAAACCTGGGCAATTTCCAACCATTTAGTCGGGCAGGCCGTCTGCGACCGTATAGACGAGAGGCATAAGTCGATTTTGCCGGCCTATGTTTGGGGCGATGGCGAGCCGGAAGGCGTACGCCAGCGTGCTGCACAGGAAATGATCAACACTGCCCGGGCAGCAAAACGACTGGGTGTGGAAGTGGTTTGCGGATTCACCGGAAGCTCAATATGGCACCTGATTTATTCCTTCCCTTCTGTTCCTGCCTCCATGATCGATGCGGGTTTTGCCGATTTCGCCCATCGCTGGAAGCCGATTCTCGATGAGTTTCAGAAGCTGGGCATAAAATTCGCCCTGGAAGTTCATCCCACTGAAATCGCTTTTGATATTGCTACCGCCGAAAGGGCGCTCAAAGCAATCGATTATCATCCTGCATTTGGGTTTAATTTCGATCCGAGCCACTTCGGATATCAGGGAGTGGATTATGTTGGATTCCTTTACAAGTTTGCCGACCGGATATTCCACGTACATATGAAAGATGTGGGCTGGTCGCCTTACCCGACTGAAGCCGGGGTTTTCGGTGGTCATCTTGATTTCGGCGATCGCCGCCGCTACTGGGATTTCAGAAGCCTGGGCCACGGTAATATCGAGTTCGAAGAGATCATCCGTGCCCTTAACAGGATTAAATATACCGGACCATTATCCGTGGAATGGGAAGATAGCGGCATGGACCGTGAACACGGTGCAGCCGAAGCCTGCGATTACGTAAACAGTGTTGATTTTCCGTCGTCGGACATTGCTTTCGACGCGGCATTCGACAAGAGTTAGAGTTGCCAACTTTAATACTACGTCTGCCTTCTTTTCTATAAAGTTGGCAACTCTAATGTTGTCAAATCAGCCTTTCTAGTAGCTTCTTAGTCAGCATTATACCCTCTTCTTCGGTATACTTGTCACCCTCGTATTCCACGTCGATATAACCTCGATAACCCGAGTTTTTGACAATCTTTATCATCCGGGCAAAATCAATGGTTGTTTCGTTGCCGTCTTTATCAAAATCATATGATTTTCCACTCACCCCTTTTGCGAAGGGCATTAATTCCTCGATCCCTTTATACCGATCGTATTTTTCAGTTTCGCTGATGTTGAAATTTCCAAAGTCAGGTAAAGTGCCGATATTGGGCATTTTAACCGATTTGATCACATTGCTCAGCCAGGCGCCGTTCGATGAATGGCCGCCATGGTTTTCTACGATAATGTTGATTCCCTTGGTCTGGGCATAACCGCATAACAGGCGAAGACCAGGGACAACATTAGCGGCATGCTCTTCCGGAGATCCGCCACCGCCCGCATTTACACGGATGGAATGACAGCCCAGAAACTTTGCCGCATCCACCCATTTAATATGATTCTCAGCAACCTTGATCCGGCCTTCGTTCGTTGCCTCACCGAGGTCTCCCTCCCCGTCGACCATGATAAGAAGATTTTTAACTCCATGATAGTCAGATATCCTTTTCAATTCGGCCAGGTATTTCTGATCAATGACATAATCAGCAAAAAACGAACTCACATATTCTACCGCAGTGATCCCGAAATCGCGCTTGGCTTTTACCGGAAACTCAAGGTTGTCCAGCATTTTACCTCCCAGTGCACGATGCAGCGACCATTCCGCCAATGATATTTTTAACTTCGGCTCAGAGCTGCACGAAGAAATCAATCCCGGTGCAGCGGCAAATCCTGCAGCGGCCATGCCTGATTTAACCACAAAATCCCGCCTTTTCATATAATTTTCATTGGGTTAATATATCAAATTATTGGGAGGAGACGCGGCTCCTCCCCTACATCGTTCTTCCGCGTCACCCGTCACCCGTCACCCGTCACCCGTCACCCGTCACAATTTTCTGATCCACACATTCCTGTAAGATACCGGATTGCCATGATCCTGCAGCAATAATGGCATGTCGCCGTGCTGACTGTATTTTGGAACACCTGCATAGGTAGTGGGTCCTTTAAGCACATAATGATCCTGAATCAGCACGCCGTTATGAAAAACGGTTACCGTTGCCGGGTGGGTTACACTCCCGTCTGCAGCAAATTTCGGGGAATGGAAAACGATATCGTATACCTGCCATTTTCCCGGTTTGAGCGAGGTATTCACGAGCGGCGGGGATTGCTTGTAAATGGCTCCTGCCTGACCGTTGTAGTATGTTTCATTAATATACGAATCGAGCACCTGCACTTCATAATGTGTTTGTATGTAGATGCCGCTATTGCCTCGACCCTGGCCATCGCCGGCCACTTTCGACGGGGTGCGGAATTCCACATGGAGCTGGCAATCACCAAATTTTTCCTTGGTCAGGATATCCCCTGTGCCGTTAACCGTCATCTTTTTATACCCGGTTTTCCACTTAGCCTCACCCGAACGGCTGGCCCAATTGGAAAGATCTTTAGCTTTTCCGAACAGGATGATAGCATCCGAAGGTGGGGTATGTTTGCATCCGGGGGTGACAATCGCAGGTTTCTTTGACCAGTCTTCTGTGTCTTTAGGATCTTGTGCACAAACGAATGCGCTGAAGAGGCATCCGGTCAAAACGAATAATAGTAGTTTTTTCATCAGATTTTAGGTATTTCCCAGGGTTTCCTGTATAAAGGTTCCAAATATTTATTTGCTTCTTTTTCATTGAAGGTACCGGTTTCGTCGTTCCAGTTCAGTTTCCGGCCTGTCCGGTAAGCGATGTTGCCCATATGAGCCACCCGTGCAACATTGCGGCCGATCGTAATGCTGGCGGCCGTTTCGTGATTTCGTGTTTTTATCGCATCGAGGAAATTTCTGACATGAAGAGCCAGATCGTTACCAGCATTCTGATTCCTCGGAACCGGTTCAATTACCGGAATCCCGTCTATCTTTGCCGGCACTATTTCCCAAAAACTGCGGTTGGCGCGTAAATCACCATTGGTTCCGTGAAAGCATAGGCCGTGATCGAACCCAAATTCATTGGTTTTCAGCGCAAAATTATTCTGCCAGGTAACAAGAACCTGGTCAAATTCATAATCAACAGTCAGGGTATCCGGGGTTTCCATGGCATCATTGGGGAATGCAATATTGCCACCCGTAGCTGTAATCGTATTGGGCTGGTCCAGCTTTAGTGCCCACATGGCCATATCCAGCAGATG
>CAILAQ010000536.1 GCA_903832165.1 uncultured Bacteroidota bacterium
CCGGTTACTTTCGGCTGCCCGCAAAAATAACTGGGAATCGGAAGCTGCCTGGACTTTGCGGAGCATTGTACGCCAGAGTGAGCATCCAAAACAATCGGCAGAAGCATTTATCAGATCAGAAGATGTACTGGATATATCCTCTTTCATGAGTAAAGAGGGAAAATTGAATTGGCGGGCTCCTGACGGAACGTGGACAATCCTGCGTATCGGCCACGTAAATTCCGGGCGCAAAAACGGACCGGCACCTGCCGAAGGAACCGGTTGGGAATGTGATAAGCTTTCTGAAGAGGGGCCCAAGGCTCAGTTTGCCGGTTATATCGGCCGGTTGAATAACGGCCCGTTAAGCGGAGGACTTTTAAATGGAATGCTGATGGATAGCTGGGAATGTTACACACAAACCTGGACTAACAAAATGGAATCCGAATTTGGTAATCTTACCGGATATCCGCTGCGGAAATTACTTCCGGCTGTCATTGGATACGTGATCGACGATCAGGAAACTACCAGCCGCTTTTTGCGCGACTGGCGGTTTGTCATCGGAGAATTGTTAGTCAACCGGTTTTATCGGACTATGTCGGGATTGGCGAAGGAAAATGGTTTGAATATCGTTTATGAAACCTCTGCAGGTGATGTATTTCCGGCCGATATCATGGAATATTACAAATATGCCGATGTCCCGATGTGCGAGTTCTGGCATCCGTATTCTGATTCATATGTCGGCGCGCTCAATTTTAAACCCATCAAACCCACCACTTCAGCAGCCCGGTTATATGGAAAGCCACGTATTACGGCGGAAGCATTCACTTCATTCAATCTAACCTGGGACGAACATCTGAGCATGCTTAAGGAAGTGGCCAACCTCAATTTTATTGAAGGCGTAACACATCTTGTGTTTCATACCTATACCCATAATCCCCTTACTGATGCACTGCCACCCGGCGCTTCGTTCGGAGATGCCGGAATCGGAACACCCTTTCTGCGCGGACAAACATGGTGGAAGCATATGCCTGAATTCACCACTTACCTGGCACGTTTGAACTATCTTTTTGAACGTGGAAAACCGGTTTCGGATGTGCTTTGGTATCTGGGCGACGAAATCAACCACAAACCCGACCAGGAAGCGCCATTCCCCAAAGGTTATAAATACGATTATTGCAATCCGGATGTTTTACTAAACCGCTTATCAGTCCGCGACGGGAAAATTGTTACTCCCGAAG
Source organism: uncultured Bacteroidota bacterium (assembly GCA_903832165.1). GTDB lineage: Bacteria > Bacteroidota > Bacteroidia > Bacteroidales > UBA12481 > UBA12481. The sequence continues at coordinate 1,218 of CAILAQ010000536.1, forward strand.
GGCTCAGCTACCGGGTCATCTGGTTGCCCGATAATGAGCGGATGTTACCGGAGACTCTCGAAAAGCTGCTTCTGCTGGTAAAGCAGGGAGCCATTGTAATTGGCAATGCTCCCCAACAAATTGCGACTTTAATGGGAGGTTCGGATGCACAACAACGGTTTGACACCGCAGTGAATGAAATCTGGGGAAAAAGCAAACAAAAAATCCGGACCATCGAAAAAGGGAAAATACTGGCCGGCTTTACAATCGCAGAGGCTTTATCGCAGCTCAATATTACTCCTGATGTCATTGGCGACAATGCTTTGTGGCTGCACCGCCAGGTTGAAGGAGCCGACTGGTATTATGTCTCTGCTCCTTTTGGCACCGGTTTCCAGGGTAATCTCAGTTTTCGTACCAGCGGAATTCCTGAAATCTGGGATCCGGTAAGCGGAGCAATTGAACCCGCAAACGTGGTTAAGCAGGAAGATGGACGGGCTACCGTAAATTTCGACCTGCCCAGAGCGGGTTCCTGTTTTTTGGTTTTCAGGAAAAATGGAAGTATGACTATTCAATCGGAGGCAACTCAAAAGCCTGTTGAGACTTCCAAATCTGTTGGTCCTTGGACCCTTTCGTTTCCTTCAGGATACGGAGCGCCTTCATCAATCCAGTTGAATGAGTTAAAAGCATGGAAAGACCTTGATATGACGCAGGAAGCAAAAGCTTTCTCAGGTACCGCAACGTATACAGCAACATTTGATGCCGGAGAGGTAAAGAATAGCCATCGGTTTATCCTTGATCTTGGGAGAGTTGAAATGATAGCAATTGTGTCACTAAACGGCAAACCCATCCGTACACTATGGACTCCGCCCTACAAGCTCGATCTTTCGGAAGTTGTTAAACCGGGAATCAACAAATTATCAGTGGAGGTGACGAGTACCTGGTTTAACCGGATGGTATTCGACGCCGGGCAACCTGAAAATCAACGCAAGACATGGACATTTAAAGGTCCGTCGAAAGATGAAGCTTTGAGAGAGAGCGGTTTGATGGGTCCGGTAATCCTTACCATTCAGAAACCTTAAAAAACACACTATCGGGTATTGAGTTGAATAAAATCAAGTAATTCCTTTTTTGATTGAATGACAAGTGCCATGAGGGAGTATTGCAGCGGAAGCAGGCAGATTCCTCGCTGCGCTCGGAATGACAAGTGCTGTCCGCTAATCATTATAAGGGGGGCAAAGGAGCATTTTAATCAGTGTAACCCGACCTGTGTTATCACTTTTTCGACATCATCCTTGTACGTCTGCCAGATTTCATAATACAGAAAGGCGGAAATCAGTTCATTTCAGACAGCCTGAGCTGGCTGAAAAAGCGGGAGTTGGCATTGAATCTGGACGTGAAAAAGAAAAAAATCAGGAAGCGTACAAAACCATTATCCGTGAAAGAATGAACCGGCTCCGTTAGGACGTGCAGTAGATATCCAATTTGGTCAGAATGAGCAAATATTTATTCGTTAATCAATTAACGCATTGATTATCTGATAGAAACATTTACCTTTATTTTTAGGGCAACTGAAAAAGTCATTTCTAAACTCTAATTACACCTATTATGAAAACTCGATGGACCATTGCTGTTATACTTACATTTCTCCTTTTCACGGGAAATGACGTTGCTGTTGCACAGGAACCAGCTCTGAAATTTGACAATGTTCTTGGCATAGAATCAACTTTGAAACTCAGGGAATTGAAAACACTTACGAAACCGAAAAAACATAAGGAACATGAAGTAGTAGTGAAGATTCTTGAGGCCGGGTCCAAAATAAACATCATTGGTGAAAAAGGATATGTGGTTTTCTTTTATTACCTGAAAGTCAATAAACTGGAATCTGAATGGATACAAATCCCCGGAACAGACTATGACCGGCTTTATTACAACTGGGAGCCAACAAGATTTAGCTTTAAATTTGAAGATTCAAAGACAGGAAAGAGTCAGGTATGGCATAAAACCTTTAATTGAAAATACCATGAAAACAAAAACTCATAAAATCAAACTCAGATATTCGATTGTAGCATTGTTTCTGGTTATATCAGTTTTAGGATTTTATTTAATAAGGTATATTGAGACCATTACACCCGGCATTAACGACAGTAAAAACAATATTGGATACCTTGTGGTCAAAGATTACCTGGTGTTATTATCAAGCGTGTGGATTGATCTGATTATATTCTCAACTATTTCAATCATTGGATTCTTTCTTTCCCGGCATTTAAAATGGGTTGAAGCTAAAATTGCTTTTAGGTTTCTTTCCAGTGTTGTCCGGTAAAACTATTTCGAAATTAAATAAAATGGGGTAGCCCCGAGGGACTGACCCCAAGTATGGTTAATTTTATAGTGCTAACAAATAAAATGACCATGCCCAAAAATACAAATTTTACCGGACAGCCGATTATAGGACAACTGTTGACTTTTATGAATCGCGCCAGAATCCAAGCCATATCTACAAAACATGATGCTGACCGGTATGTTAAGAAGCTCACCACCTATAAGCATGTAATCGTCATGCTCTATACGGTGATGGAAGGCTGTAGCTCACTGCGTGAGGTCATTGTAGGCCTTTTGGCCGATTCACATAAGCTCCGACATCTGGGTTTGGATTACTTGCCCAAACGGAGCACCTTCAGCGATGCAAATAAACGTCGCGCAAGCGAAGTCTTTGGTGATATCTATATGGATGTATACCGCCATAACGCGTCACTTTTATCGGACAGCCGAATGAGCAAGGAGCAAACCCGGCGCTTGTATATTATGGATTCGACCACTATTACCTTGTTTAAAGAGATTCTGAAGGGAACCGGAAGAAATCCCATCGATGGAAAGAAGAAGGGAGGTATTAAAGCCCATACGCTGATTAATGCGAACGAACATGTTCCTTGCCTGATCCGATATAGTGCTGCTTCCCGCCATGATCACCAGTTTTTAAAGGATATAAAATTGCCGAAAGGTTCCTTTATCACATTCGATCGTGCTTATGTTGACTACCCCAAATACGAAGAATTTACCCAAACAGGTGTATTCTATGTGACCAGACTCAAGAGTAATGCCAAATTTGGATTGACTGACCGGTATGAAGTTAACCCAGACGAGACGGATACAGTTCTGGAGGACACAGATATTGAGTTTGCCTATAAAGACAAGAATGGGAATACGCAGATACATAAGTCCCGGAGGATTCTTTATAAAGATCCCGATGGTGATCGTGTGTTTGAGTTTGCGACCAACAACTTTGACCTGGATGCGACCACCATCGCACTGATATATAAGAAGCGCTGGCAGATAGAGACGTTGTATAAGCAATTGAAACAGAACTTCCCATTGAAGTATTTCTTGGGGGACAACGTCAACGCCATAGAAATACAGATCTGGATGGCATTGCTGGCCAACCTTCTGGTAAGCTTAGTCAAGAGCAGAGTCAAAAAGAGTTGGGCTTTCTCGAACATGGTTTCGGTTATACGCCAGCAATTGATGAACTATATCGATCTGTATCGATTCCTTGAAGACCCCGAAGGCGCCTGGATTGCATTAAACAAAATAAATCAACCCGAAAAACAATTATTTCTATTCCCTCAAAACAGGGGGGCTTGATTTTGAAAATTGAAAATATGCCAATTGATTATCAATGGCTTAACGAGAATTTATATTAATTTTAAAGTTTTACCGGACAACAATGGAACTAATCCAAGAATTACAAGAATTTAGAAAGGAGAATTTTTGTTTAACAGAATCACTCGACAAAGG
>CAILAQ010000537.1 GCA_903832165.1 uncultured Bacteroidota bacterium
ATCCGTCAGCTGCGTATAACAAAAGCCAAACAGATTGGGATTATCGAGCATGGCATCAATAGTGCCCTTATATCGGGCATAATATTCATCAAGGTTTTTGGGGCCATTTCCGTAGCTCCAGCCGCCCTCGGTGGCCCAGCCAATGCCACCGATCTCACTGATCATAAAAGGCACCCCAAAATCCGCCTGCGATACCTTCTGGTTTGTATAGCGTGCCGGCGCAAGAGGTCCTTCGGGCAGGCCGCTGAAATATCCAAGCCACTTTTTGCGCAAACGTTCCGGATCACCGGTATAGTCATGAGCATCCCTCACCTCAGGGTTCGGCAGTGTATGCATCCAGCCACTTGCCTCCAATGCAGGCCTGGTCGGATCAATGGCCTTGGTCGTATGCCAGATCATCTGCTGAAGCTCTCCGGAGTCTTCGAAATTTTCATTGAAGGCACACCATCCCACAATGGACGGATGATTCCTGTCGCGCAGAAGAATCTCGGTCCATTCATTTACAACAGCCGAAAACCCTTCCCGCTGGTTGTCATACCCCGCATTCGGATATTCACCCCAAACGAGGTAACCGAGCTTATCGGCCCAGTATAAAAATCTTGGCTCAAAAACCTTCTGATGCAGACGGGCGCCATTGTAGCCGCAGGCCATGCTCATCTCGATATCCTTCCTGAGCGATTCATCGGTTGGGGCGGTCCAGAGTCCATCCGGATAGAATCCCTGATCAAGAATCAGCCGCTGAAAAACTGGCTTGCCGTTGATAAGAATTTTGCGTCCCTCAATCGAAACTTTCCGAAGACCGAAATAGCTGTTCAATACATCCAGGCTGTCGCTGCCGCTGGAGAGGGTCAACTTCAGATCGTACAGAAAGGGTGAGCCGGGCTCCCAGAGCTTCTTCTCTTTGAGCGGGATCACCAGCCGGGCCTGCCAGGGGCCGGTGGTTTTGTCTGAACCAACCAACTTGCCATCGGCAAAAGCTTCTGCGGTCAGTGAAAGGTCTTTATCAGCTCCGTTGATTTTAACATCGATAAACACCCTTGAGTTATCCGGATCAGGCACTATCGAAATATTTTCGACAAACGACGATCCTACGGCTTCCAGCCATACGGTTTGCCAGATTCCGGTGGAACGGGTATAAAAACAGCTGTAACTCTGGTCGAAACACTGCTTGCCGCAGGGCTGCAGGCCGCTCCACATATCGTCCAATACCTTTACCACTAATTCATTGGCACCATCCTTGAGAAATTTGGAGATTTCGATACTGAATTCCACATTTTCGCCGATATGCATTCCCGCTAACTGCCCATTGATGTAAACCCAGGCCTTGTAATCCACTCCGCCGAAATGCAGCCGTACCCGCTTTCCCTTCATGGTTTGCGGCACCTCAAAGCTTCGCCGGTACCATACGTCCTTCAGCTTCTCCGTATTGCCCAGGCCAATGCCTGATAATTTACTCTCGGGACAAAAAGGAACAATAATCTTCGAGTTCAGATCTTTTCCATAAGTCAGACCTCTGGATTCGCCGTCATTTGCAGTGTCATTCTCGAACTGCCATTCACCGTTGAGCGACATCCAGTTATCACGCTGCAGGTCGGGCCGGGGGTGCTCCGGACGAGGCACAGTGACCGTCTTGATAATGGCCCCTGTCGCCGGGTTCTTTTGCCTGCCGGAATTCACTACAACCGCCCGTTCCGGAATCACTTTATTCACCTGCCGGTCGTAGGTGATCAGGCCATTGCACTCGGTTTCCACATCGGTAAGCTGAGTGTAAATAACCGCTGAAAGGCCGGCCCTTTCATTAAATTCCCGGGCTTTGGTCAGGAGTTTTTCATACCCCCGGGTCAGATCTTCTATGTTCTTTGTACCCTCATAACCCCAGGTCTTCTTACTCCAGGTATGGCCATCGATGGGCAGACCAAGACCGCCGAACTCGCCTAATACCGCCGCACGATGCTCTTCAGGTATGGGGAAATCGGGACCGGGATAGCTATGCGTGTCAATCACATCGCCGCACTTCTTATCCTCATTGCCGCTCGCGTTATTAACCAGCCTGTAAGGATCGAGAGATTTGACTTCGGCGACCAGGGCCTCCGTATCATGCTGACCCTGTGACTCGTTAAAAATTACCCACATGATAATGGAGGGATGGTTCCAGTGATCCCTGACCATGCTGACCAACTCCGATTTAAATTGAGGCGCATCGATTGGCTGTGGTTTGTCGGTATATGAATTCTCGCAGGGCATGTCCTGCCACACTAATAATCCAAGCTTGTCGCACCAATAATACCAACGGTCAGGTTCGATCTTGACATGTTTGCGGGTGGTATTGAATCCAAGACGTTTTGTTTCCTCGATGTCAAACCGCAATGCCTCGTCGGTTGGAGCGGTATAGATGCCATCCGGCCAGAATCCCTGATCCAGCGGGCCAACCTGGAAGACAAACTTGCCATTTAGCATCATTCGGGTAATACCCCGTTCATCCTTGCCCAGGGCAATCTTTCGCATGCCAAAGTAGCTGCTCACCGCATCAACCACCCGATCACCGGATTTCAGCTTTACAGCCAGATCATAAAGATGCGGCGAATCAGGCGACCACAATTTTGGGTCGGGGATGAAAATCTTCAATTCAGATCCGGCGGCTCCGCTGATTTCGGCAACTTTCCTGCCGTTGTCCGTCACGATAGCCTCCACTTTGCCAGTCCCGTCCACGGTAAGGTGTAAGCAGCCTCCGTCCACATCCGGAACTATTTTCAGCGATCTGATGCAGGATTCCATCACCGGTTCCAGCCATACCGTCTGCCAGATTCCGGTCGTTGGTGTGTACATTATACTTCCCGGTTTCAATTTCTGCTTGCCGCGCGCCTGCCCGCCCAGGTCGGTCGGATCAAACACCTCCACCGAAATTTCCTGTGCACCTTCAGCATTCAGCGCTCCGGTGATGTCAAAACTGAAAGCATCATAGCCGCCACGATGAACGCCAAGTTCCTTTCTGTTGATCGATACCCTGGCTTCCCAGTCCACCGCGCCAAAATGCAGGAGCACCCGCTTTCCGCGCCAGCTGCGGGGAATATCAAAACTGCGATGATAGGTAAGCCGGTCGGTGTGCTTCATCACTCCCGACAATGCCGACTCAACAGGATACGGGACCAGGATCCGGGCTGCGGCTCCATCGGCAAACCTGACATCCCACAAACCGTTCAGGTTGAGCCAATCCTTTCGCACCATCTGTGGCCGCGGATACTCAGGCAGGGCATTCCCGGGCGACACCTCCCTGGCCCAGCGGGTCTTCAGCGGCCCGTCAGCCTGCTTCCAGTCTTGAGCCCTGCCTGCCAGAATTTGCAGGCTTAAGAAAACAATCAGGATCACCTGATAATATTTACAGCTTCTTTCTTTATTCATCGCGCTTAATGTTTCAGGGCAATACGATAATCGTAACCGGTCTGGTCTCATTGATAAACAAGAAGAAAACCAAATCATTCCCTTCCAGTTCATGGTTGATGCCTATGCGGCAATTCTGGATCTCTTTTCCGTTTACCAGAATCCTCGCCTTCTCGCCATTCCAGTTTTTAATTCTGATGGCCGGATTGATGATCGGTGAACTTTTGCTTCCCTGAAGGGTAAGTTCAGCCTTTCCTGCTTTTTCGCCGGTATTCTCCAGCTGATAGCACCGCTGACTTCTATCGTACCCTTTTGAGGCAAACCCGTTTCCGATTACCTTCAATTCAGGAGCATAAGCCCATGAGCGGCCGAAACTTACTAGATCCGTCATACTCATCCCGGTCATGCCATAAAGGCCATTCCACCACTCCCTTTCACTGTCCTCATGAATAATCGGATCTGAAATCGGAAAGCTGTCGCAATGCGAAGGCCGGTCGGACATCTTGCTGGTACGCCCATCGCAGCGGGCCTGCCCAACAGGAAAATGGTTGCACCCAACGTGCTTGTCGTAGGTCAACAGGTCGTTCCATCGTATGGTCATCTCATTGCCGGGTTCAAAACAGATAAATGGCTTATTTTCAGATTTGAAATTATATTGCTGAATGGTGAATTTCTGCGCCCAGTCGGTAGGTTGTTCCTTAGGATTTTCAACAAAAGAGACCGGTTTGATATTATTTTCATAATCAGCTACATGCACGTAATCAATATTCAAAAGCTCGCCTTTCATCTGTCCGGGATGTAACAGAGGCAACGATTCCTGAAACTGCCGTGGGTAACCCAGCGAACCCTTTTTCCAGGAGACTTTACGTATACTGGTTGCATCGGGATATATGTAATAATATTCGTCAACCCAGCATTCCCACCCGGTTTTCGGATCAATCCTCCAGGTATTATTGTAGGCACTCACCGGAGCATATCTCCAATGAATAACCACCCGAGCATCGGTATTTTCAATAACCCTCACCGTGGAGAATCGGCAATGACGGTCCTGCATATG
>CAILAQ010000538.1 GCA_903832165.1 uncultured Bacteroidota bacterium
CAATGAACCGAACAAGCCACTGATAATCAAACCATCAATCATCTTCTCGTCAGAAAAGAGATACTTCTCCTGAAAATATTTTAGTACAGCAGGAACAATAGCAGATCCGGTACAAGTGGGCGCCGTAATCACGGGTCGGTTTTTTAGAATATCCTCAGATAAGGAAATCGCATAGGTGGCCGCCTTTGTATTTTCGTTAACAATAGCCTGATTTGGTATTGATTGAGCCGTCATCACCTTCCAGGTAACCATCATCCTTTTATTGAAATGGTCGATGGATATTTTATGTCTGTGACACTCTGATGCCCTGACATAGTGGAGGGGGGATATCTTTTCAGAATCAATGACATTCCTAATTTCTGCCAGGTTAAGGTGAGAGTTTTCATCCGAGAAATGAATAGGTTCAATAATGCCGGTTCCCTTAATCAATCCATTACCAATAGATTGGTATTCAGCTTGATAAACAGGTTGCCCTATCTTGCTTATTAAGTGAAACCGGATGATGTTGGAGTGCGAATCCTCCATGTGTGTATCTTGGAAAATCAGATCAGATTCTGGATTAAATGGCCATGATTCCCCAAAAAAAGAAAAAGATCCCTTCTCCTTAATCTTGGAATAAAATGACTGCAATAAAATACCGGATTCTTCCAGCGTAAAACCTCCTAAACCGGCTATGACAGCAATATCGGAATTGTTTTCACGCCCGAATCTCGAAAAATTTCCGGTTAATTCTATCAAAATTCGATAATTGGATCGATAAGGGCTTGATAGTAAAACTTCCCTGAATGCCTGACCAATACACAATGCTCCGGTTGTGAAAACTGTGCTGGGTCCTATTGCCAGCTGATAAACTTCAAAAATGCCGGGGAGCCCCATGTTTCAGACTACTTAATAAATGCATCTGTAATTTTCGCCAGACGGCGACCATCTTTATAAGCTACAATAAAGGAAGATAAAATTCCGGTTCGGGTGATGAACCTGTCACGATAGTTGGCGGCTTCGTCATAAGTGCGGAATGACCCGACAGTGTACTTATACCATCCATCGGTAACCTCCTCCTGTATGAGCTCCGTAACTTTATGTTTCGCAGCAAGCTCAACATCGGCTTTGCTATTTTCCCGGAAAGCGCCGCACTGAACGCGGAATTCGATTCCTTCCTTTGGTTGGGATGGCTTAATATTACCGAGAGATGATATCGTTGTTCTATTTTCGGCATTGGGCACCTTCACCTCAGCAGGTTTCCTGCTTTCAACAGAAACAGAGTTGCTAAATTGAAGTGGGCCTGATCCTTCAGACGTTTTGTATTCAAATTTGCCTGAAATTAACTGGCTTCCGGAAACGGTTTCTCTAACCTTTATTTGATAGGCGTATGTCACGATAGCTTCTTCTGGCATCTTTTCCCAATCAATAATTAAATTCTGGTTATTAAAGGTGAAAGTAGTGCTCTTTGCAAGATCAATAGCATCAGTAAATCCGGCAGGAAATTTCTGAATCAACTTACCCGGGCCGGTATACTTGCCTTTGTTAATTCGCAGTCTCACCTCGAACGTTTGTCCGGCAGTCAAAATTTCCGGTATTTGAGAATCGATAAAGATGTTATAATCTTGTGTCTGTGTTTTTATGGTATCCGAAGCTTTAATCACAG
>CAILAQ010000539.1 GCA_903832165.1 uncultured Bacteroidota bacterium
GACCTTGTTATTCCTGATATTGACCGATAAATCAACCGTATACAAAAATTAAGATGCCGTTTAATATTTACGACTTCTCAGGTACCACTAAGGCTGTTGATCAGTTCCTGTATGCAAAAATGCCGCCGACATGGGCATTTGTTACGGAATTAGCCATTGTGGGGTTACTTATTCTGATTTTCTATGCAGTCATTGGCCTTTACCTTGTTTATGCTGAACGTAAGGTATGTGCTTTCATGCAAAACCGCGTTGGACCCAACCGGGTCGGCAAATGGGGCCTTATTCAAACCATAGCCGACCTTATCAAACTTCTCATGAAGGAGTTGGTTGTAATCAAAAAAGCCGATCAGCTTCTTTTCAATGTGGCTCCGTTTGTGATTATCATTGCTTCGTTCATGGCTATTGCTGCCATCCCCTTCGCAAAAGGACTTCATGCTGTTGACTTTAATATTGGTGTCTTTTATATGATGGCGGTTTCTTCCATAGGAGTTATCGGAACTCTGCTGGCGGGATGGTCAAGTAACAGCAAATATTCCCTGATCGGTGCCATGCGAAGTGGTGCACAGGTTGTCAGTTATGAGCTATCAGTCGGGTTATCTCTTCTTGCTGTCGTCATTTTCAGCGGATCAATGCAATTGTCTGTTATTATTGAAAGTCAGGCCAACGGGTGGTGGATTTTCAAGGGGCATATTCCTGCTGTCATCGCATTTATTATGTTTCTGATTGCGAGTACTGCGGAGATCAATCGCGGACCTTTTGATCTTGCAGAAGCAGAATCTGAACTAACTGCAGGATTCCACACAGAATATTCCGGTATCCGGTTTGCTTTCTTTTTCCTGGGTGAATACATGAATATGTTCATTGTTGCGTCACTTGCTGCTACGGTTTTCCTTGGGGGCTGGATGCCGCTTCATATCGGTAATCTTGCAGGATTTAATCATGTGATGGACTTTATTCCTCCATTTGTTTGGTACTTCGGCAAAACGATATTTATCATTTATGTGATCATGTGGTTTAAATGGACATTCCCACGGTTGAGGATTGACCAGCTGCTGACTCTGGAGTGGAAATATTTACTTCCGATTAATCTGGTGAACATTCTGGTGATTGCTTTCATCGTCCTCATGGGATGGTACATTAAATAACGACTATGAATTCAGTAGGCAAATACTTCAGCGATATTTTCTATGGAATAAAATCCCTCTGGAAAGGACTAATGGTTACCGGATATTACTTTGTACGTCCGGGAACAATTGTGACTCAGCAGTATCCGGAAAATCGGAAAGATCTGAAAATGTTCGACCGGTTTAAAGGAGAGGTCATACTCAAGCATGATGAAAATAATTTTCATACTTGTAACGGTTGCGGCATCTGCCAGTTAAACTGCCCAAACGGATCCCTGGAGATTATTACGGATTCGGTACCCAATGAGGATGGTAAGTCAGAGCGTATTATCGACAAGCATATTTATCATCTCTCCATGTGCACCTTCTGCGGATTGTGCATTAAGGCCTGCCCGAGCGATTCACTTGACTGGGGGCAGGAATTTGAGCATGCAGTTTTCAACCGCGAGGCGCTCACCAAGATTTTAAATAAACCCGGTTCACTGATCAAAAAAACACCGAAAGAGCCAAGAGCTCCAAAACCGGTGGTTACCGATACTGTTCCGACGTCAAACCCAGCTAACTAAACTGATATGGCACTGAATGTTTTAATGTTTTATCTCCTTTCAGCCGTTATTGTGATCTGTTCGGTCCTGACCATCACGACTACGAGGATTCTTCGTGCGGCTTTTTATCTGCTTTGCGTGCTGGTTGCCACTGCAGGTTTCTATTTCATGGTGGATTATCAGTTCATGGCGGGGGTGCAATTGGTCCTCTATGCAGGGGGTATTGTGGTGCTGATTATTTTCTCGATCCTGCTGACCAGTCACATCAACCACAAATTTGCCAGACCGGAAGCCACCAGGCTCATCATGGGTGTTTTGGTTGGAGTTTCCGGATTTGCCCTTTCAACAATTGCGATTTTGAAGTATGCCTTTACTCCGACGACCAACCCGGCAATGAAAGTTGACATGCAGGCCATCGGACTTCAGTTGCTGGGCACTGGCAAAAACGGCTATGTACTACCTTTTGAAGTGATCAGTATACTTCTCCTTGCGGCAATGATCGGAGCGATCATTATTGCTAAGAAGGGTAAATAATATTAAAAGTTAAAATCAAAACATCCTCATATGTTACAGGGAATTCCAATAGCCTCCGTACTGATTGTCAGTTCATTTATGTTTTTTGCAGGTGTTTGCGGTTTCATTATCCGGCGTAACATGATCACTATTCTGATGTCGATAGAACTGATCCTGAATGCTGTAAATATTAACATGGTCGTTTTTAATAAATTCCTGTTTCCTGATCAGCTTCAGGGACATTTCTTCGCCCTGTTCATTGTCGGGATCGCTGCTGCTGAAGCCTCAGTGGCAATTGCCCTGGTAATCAACATATACAGGCGGTTGAATTCGATCAGTGTTGATAAAGTGAATGAAATGAAGTATTAATCCAACCAATAGGCTGTCATGAATTATTCATTAACCATATTGATCCTCCTGATTCCTTTTGCATCATTCCTGTTTAACGGACTTTTCGGAATGAAATTGAAGCCGGTAATAGCCGGACTCATTGGAACAGTTGGTCTTGGGCTGGTCACCCTCTTATCCTACCTCACTGCCTGGCAATATTTCTTTGTAGATGGAATGGTCAACGGATCTTTTCCGAAGCTCATTGCCATGACGATGGACTGGATAAAATTTTCAGACTTTTTAACCGTAAGGATGGGGATTCTTCTGGATCCGATTTCGGTTATGATGCTTGTAGTTATTTCTACAGTTTCATTTATGGTCCACATTTACAGTCTGGGTTATATGAAGGGAGAAAAAGGGTTTCAGCGGTTTTATGCTTTCCTTTCCCTCTTCTCATTTTCCATGCTTGGCCTGGTATTGGCAACCAATATTTTCCAGATGTACATCTTCTGGGAGCTTGTAGGAGTTTCATCATTCCTTTTGATAGGATTTTATTATACCAAAGACTCAGCAGTTGCGGCCTCCAAAAAAGCATTCATTGTTACGCGCTTTGCCGACCTTGGGTTCCTGATCGGAATTCTGCTTCTTTCGTATTTCACCAAGACTTTTGATTTCAGTGCACTTACCGGTACAGACCAGAGTATATTTGCCAATGCAGCAGGTGTAAGTTTTCTGGGCATGTCGGTTATGACCTGGGCTGCTCTTCTCATTTTCATGGGAGGTGCTGGTAAATCGGCCATGTTCCCTTTACATATATGGTTACCAGACGCCATGGAAGGTCCTACTCCGGTTTCGGCCCTTATTCACGCTGCTACCATGGTTGTAGCCGGTGTTTACCTGGTTGCCAGAATGTTTCCCGTCTTTTATTTTCAGGCTCCCGAAGCGCTTACTGTTGTAGCCTATGTTGGAGGATTTACCTCCCTGTTTGCGGCAGTAATTGCCTGTACTCAACATGATATTAAGCGTGTACTGGCCTTTTCAACACTGTCACAGCTCGGCTATATGATGCTGGCACTCGGTGTTTCAGGATATGGCGGAGAAGAAGGTGTTGGATACATGGCATCCATGTTCCACCTTTTCACGCACGCCATGTTTAAAGCATTGCTCTTCCTTGGCGCCGGATCAATCATACATGCAGTTCACAGCAATGTAATGCAGGATATGGGCGGACTCAGAAAACATCTTCCTGTTACGCACGCCACATTTCTTATTGCCTGTTTAACGATTGCCGGAGTTCCTTTCCTATCCGGTTTCTTCAGTAAGGATGAAATTCTTGTGGCTGCATTCCACCACGATAAATTACTCTTCGCAATTGAATTCCTGGTTGCAGGTCTGACAGCCTTCTATATGTTCCGCCTCTATTTCAACATCTTCTGGGGCCAGGATAAACATTACCATCATACTCCGCATGAATCACCAAAAACCATGACCATTCCATTAATGATTCTGGCATTTGGATCGATTTTCGCGGGATATATCCCATTCAGCAAACTGGTAACTTCTGATGGCGTGCCATTTGAATCCCACATGAATTTCGCCATTGCCATACCATCAGTGCTTATCGGACTATTAGGCATAACAATCGCATGGATTCTTTATAAAAAAGAGACTGCTATCCCGGAGAGGATATCAAAATCGCTGGGTGGTTTCTACACGGCCATTTATCATAAGTTTTATTTTGATGAATTATATATTTTCATCACCAAGAAGGTCATTTTCAACTACATATCAAGACCAGTCGCATGGTTCGACAGACATATAGTTGATGGAACCATGAATGGTATAGGGTGGCTTACAATGGCCAGTTCTAAAAAAGTCAGGAACCTTCAATCAGGGAACCTACCTCAATATGGCATGGTATTCGTTCTGGGAGCGATCATCCTCGTCCTTGTTTTTGCATTTATTATCTGATCATTAAGGTTTAATCCGAAATAGAAACCGATTATGAATATTCTCAACCTGTTTGTTATTATACCTGTCCTGACGGTAATTGCCATTCTCTTTACCAAGGATTTTAAAGGCGCAAGAGTTGCGGCAGCAGCGGGCATGTCGCTCCAGTTGCTAACTGCAGTAATTCTCGTGTTCAGTTATTTTGCACAGCGCAAGGCCGGTATTACCGGAGACTTCCTGTACCTGAGCGATTTTACCTGGTTTAAAACTCTTAATATTCACTATACGGTTGGTGTGGACAGCATTGCAGTCTGGATGCTTCTTTTGGCCTCCATTGTTGTATTTGCGGGGATTTTCGCTTCATGGCAGGTTGAATATCTTGCCCGGGAGTTTTTCATCTCCCTTATTTTATTGGCAACCGGTGTTTTCGGGTTCTTTATTTCGCTGGATCTCTTTACCATGTTCCTCTTTTATGAACTTGCGGTGATCCCGATGTATCTTTTAATTGGTATCTGGGGGAGCGGTCCGAAAGAATACTCCGCAATGAAACTTACCCTGATGCTGATGGGAGGTTCCGCTTTACTCATTGTTGGGTTATTAGGCTTGTACTTCTATTCCTCCGCGGCAGGCCCGGTTACCTTTAATCTCC
>CAILAQ010000540.1 GCA_903832165.1 uncultured Bacteroidota bacterium
AGCGACGGGGTTCCCGCCTCCGCGGGAATGACAACTCTATCGATCTTTTTTTCGTCAATCGATCTTCTTCTTCGATGGTCACCTGTCGCCAAATATTGCAATTTCGTGTCTGCCATTGCTGTCAGCAGCACCGCGATACATGCCCGGAGAATTGAAAACCAGCGCGATATTTCCATCTTTATCCACGGCAATAACGCCACCCTCTCCGCCGGCTGGCTTGAGGCGATTTATGATGACCTCTTCGGCTGCCTTCTGCACTGACATCCCCTTGTATTCCATGAGAGCGGCGATTTCCCGGGCTACGGTGTACCGGATAAAGAATTCGCCATGACCGGTGCCCGAAACCGCACAAGACTTGTTACTGGCATAAGTACCGGCACCAATGATGGGAGTATCTCCGATGCGGTTCCATCTTTTATTGGTCATTCCTCCTGTTGAAGTTCCTGCTGCCAGGTTACCGGCTTTATCCATGGCAACACACCCTACCGTCCCGAATTTATTTTCCTTTTCCTTTGCGATGGCATTCTGAAGATCCTTCCACCTTCTTTCCGTGAAAAAGTAGGAACTATCAACAATATCCAGTCCCTGCTCGCGGGCAAATTCAGTTGCCCCCTTTCCGGAAAGCATTACATGGGCAGAATTTGTCATCACGCGGCGTGCCAGAGTAATTGGGTTTTTCACGTTTCTGACTCCGGCAACTGCTCCCGCCATGAGATTAGAACCATCCATAACTGCAGCATCAAGCTCATTGTAACCATCATGGGAAAATACAGCTCCCTTACCTGCATTAAACAGCGGACAATCTTCCATGATCCTGATAACCTTTTCAACAGCATCCATGGATGAGCCGCCGGATGCAAGGACCTTTTCCCCAGCCGTTAAAGCAGAATCGAGAATGTGACGGTAAGCCTTTTCCATCTCGGCAGACAGATTTGCCTTAAGTATTACACCTGCTCCACCGTGAATGGCAATAGCATATTGAGGCTTCGTTGGTGTTCTAAAACCCATCAGCCCAATGAGCAAAATCAATCCAAGAATCCATCTGATATTTTTCATGGCTACAATTTTAAATCAAGTGGTCGCCCCAGCCTTTTCAACCTTCTTTTCCTGATCAGATAAGTTACATACCCTGTTGCAATAAATAAAAGAAAAAACAGGATTTTAAACCATGCTTTTAAATCATAGATAATGATTAATCCAAAGAAAAAAACCATCAGCAAGCCAACAATAACCGACATGCGAAGCCAGAAAGCAGATAATTTGAATCCGGAATTGCTGTACTCCTCCGGGTATTTTTTTGGAAAACGCCAGGCGGCCAAGAGGATGGGCAGAAAAATAACCAAACCGCCCAGGGAGGCATAAGAAGCAAAAGTGGTAAGAGAAAATCCAGACAATACACCAAGAATGGACAGCACATAGATTATAGTCAGCAGAACCCATGGAACCTGATGTTTTGGAGTCATTTTGCCCATCCACCAGGGCAGCATATCATCCTTAACCATCATCAGAAGAGAGCGCGTACCTATGATGAGTAATGAATTGAGTGTGGTGAGCAGAGCAAGCACAGCCCCTCCCAGGATGAAAAACAGGTAAAGTCCCCCGGATAAATTCGCCTTTCCTGCTACTACCAGTGGCTCTGCCGCACCGGTCAGTGAATCACGGGAAACTGATCCCACCGTGATAATCGCGATACCAACATAAAGAACGGTTACAATGGGAAAGGAAATAAAAAAAGCGCGGGGAATGGTTTTCCCTGGATTGCGGATTTCAGAGCCAATCTCGATGATACCATTTCCTCCGAAATAAGTGAAGGTCAGCAGCGCAAAGCTGAGCATCAGTCCGCCTGTCCCCTTTTCCAGCAGCGGCTGAAAATTAGCAGCCTGCAATTTTCCAGCACCGCCGGCAATGTACACCAGCAAAGCAGCAATCAGCAGCACAACCAGAACTCCCTGAATCTGTGCAGCAATCCTTACGCCAAATAGATTTATCAGATAGAAGAATGTCAGTATAATCAAGGCAACCGGGATAATCTCCAAATGGGGAAACAGCGATTGAATATACTGAGAGCATCCGAT
>CAILAQ010000541.1 GCA_903832165.1 uncultured Bacteroidota bacterium
CCCGGTGAGTTCTCCGTACAGATGCACTGATCCGGGAGCAGTGCGCGGAATTGGCTGCCATTGCGATAATTCATCCTTCCTGAAAATACTCCGGTATACTTCAATACCCCATATCCGGTCCTCTCTGTCGCTAAAACGAAGCTGACTCAGGGGAATACGCATTTCGGCTGTCCAACCCTGACCAGTAATGGCGGTAGCAACAAACCAGTTAGGATCCCAGGTTTTGTCTTCCGACATTCCATCATTTGAAGTCAGCATATCGAGTTTAACCCCGGCCGCATTAACATAAAACCCGAATGAGGTGCGCTTATCAAAATAACTATCGATATCAATACCAACCATATCTCCATCAATTTCATCACGACGGGTTAAACGGCGGGAGATACTGTCGGGGCTTGAATCAAAAGCCCAGAAAGCAACATAAAGGTTGTTATCGTCGTAGGTAATAGCGAACTCGGTTTTTTGGGATGGCTGTCGACCCTCATAAGGCTGAAATTCAACAAATTGTCCACCCTTATCAATTGATTTCCAGATATTTTCGTCAAGTTTTCCGTCAATTACCGGCGGAGCTTGTTTCAATTTAACAGTCTGGTACTGACGTTTTGCCGGTGCAACTGTCTGACTAACTGCAACAGACGTGACCAACAGGAATGCAGCAAAAAAGGGAATAAAAAACTTCATTGCAGAGGAAGGTTTGTTTCTGGAAGTAAGACGTGTTTACCTGTAGATTCGTTACAACCAGATGCTAAACATTCAAAATATTTAAGGCCGCATTCATTCCGGCACCGGGAATAAATGAGTATCCGCAATGTTTCAATCCTGATTCAATTGCACTTAAGGTGGTTATGATATCGCCCTTATTCACCGAACCCATATGTCCGATTCTGAAATATTTCCCCTTGATTTCAGGAAGCAAACCACCGGCAAGAATTACACCCTGGTCTGACACGAAAGAAAGGAATCCGGTTCCGGAAATACCATCAGGAAACAGCGGGGCCGACAGGGTATTCGCCGCCACCAGGTTATTTAGTGGCACCTGGGCCAGTCCGAGTGCCGAAAGGCCGGCCCTGAATGCGGCGCCGGTTCGTTTGTGTCTCTCAAAACGTGTTGAAAGGCCTTCCTTCAGGATCAGCTGAAGACTCACTTCAAGCGCAGCCACAAGATTAACTGCCGGGGTCCCGAAATAGGATGGTTTCCTGTCTGAATAGGCGTTCATGATGGGAAGCCAGTTTGACCAGTCGGAATAGTAACTGCCAACAGGTGTGCTCCTCTTTTTCCATTTATCGATGGCATCAGGCGACACTACCAGCAGTGCCAGTCCGGGGGGTACACCGACAGCCTTTTGAGAAGCGGTAAGAACGACATCGATCCCCCACTCCTCCTGACGAATTTCCTCGCCGGCGACAGAGCAGACTCCATCAAGGATTGTTAATACGCCATATTTTTTACCAAGTCTACCTATAGGAAGAGGGTCAACCAGCACTGCGGTTGAGGTATCTACATGGGTAAATACCATCACTTTATACTGAGTCTGCTGCAATTCATTTTCAACGACTTCCGTATCCACCACCCCGCCGGTTAACGCTTTCAGCACTTTTACTGCTGCACCATACCGTTTCAGGATATCAGCGAACCGGTCGCTGAAATAGCCGGTGGAAATAACGAGCACTTTATCGCCTTGCTCCACGAGGTTAGCAGCTGCGGAATCCATGGCCAGGGTTCCGGATCCTGCCAGAATAAAAGGCTGGCCCGATGGACATTGCCAGACGCTTTTCATCATATCCAGGGAATTCCCAAAGGATTCGATAAAATTGGGTGCCACATGGCTGGTTGTTGCACTGCCCATGGCCCTCAGGACAGCAGGTTCAAATTCGATCGGGCCGGGAATCATCAGGAGTTTGCGGGATTTCATAAAAGGGTGTCGGGTTTCAGGTGTCGGGTGTCAGGTTAAGGAGGAAGTTAGGAGGGAGGAAAGAGCGTGGGTGTTGGGTTCTGAAAGTGGGAGGATTGGGTTGCGGCAGGGGCCGCCATACATGCTTAGCATATCCATAGCGGCTTTGAGGGCCGGTACGCCGTGTTCGCGGGTAACCATAGCATTTAGTTCGATCAGGCTGTTTTGCAAATTCCTTGCACTTTCCATTGCTCCAGATAAAAACAGGTTTCGGATATCTATGCATTGCTGAGGAGCAATATTCGCCAACGCCAGAATGCCTCCGACAGCTCCCACTGCCAAAGCTGGGAAAAGGAATCCGGCAGATCCGGCTAAGATTTGAAATCCGGGTTTTACTTTCCCAACAATCTCTCCCATTTTAGCCAGATTGCCGCCAGAGTCCTTTAATCCGATAATATTCGGATGTCCGGACATGGCAAGAATGGTATCAGCCGACATATCGATACCGGTATTAGCCGGCATATTATAAATCACGACAGGTATCGCTGCCTGATCAGCTACAAGATGATAATGCCTTACCAGGGCTTCCTTCGTCATCAGGCCTTTGTAATAAAAGGGATTCAGAATCAGGGCAGCATCGGCACCGGAACCTGCAGCAGCTTTTGTTAATTCAATAGTTTCTCTGGTAGACTGTCCGCCTGTACCGGCCAGCATCAGCATCCTGTTGGGAATGACCTGGCGCGCAGCCTCATAAACCCTGATTTTTTCATCGTGAGATAACATGACGGTTTCACCATTTGATCCTAAGACCAGGAATCCGGCCAGATCAAACTGGCATAAATGAAGCAGATTCTGTTTCATCCTGTCCAGTGCCAATTCACCGGAATCATCGAAAGACGTTGGTATCGGAGGATAAATCCCTTTAAGATCGATCATAAGATTGATTGAGTTTGTTTTTGCAAATTAATCTTAAAATATCATCGATTTCAATGTTGGATCGATTGCTTTCATGTAGTAAAGCATGATTGATCGTGAATAACTCAACACGAACGACCCAAGCTGACACGGTTTTGTAATGCGACTTTCTGGTATTTTAATTTTACCACTGA
>CAILAQ010000542.1 GCA_903832165.1 uncultured Bacteroidota bacterium
GGCCCTGTATCCCATCTTCGAGTGAAAAGTTGGTAAACTGACCGGTCACCACGTTAAATCGGCTTAACCCGTTGAAAGTGCTCAGCCATAGGTCATTGTTTTTCTCGTCAGCCAAGATGCCCTGAATGCACATGGAAGGCAGCCCGTTGGCGGTTGTGTAGGTTTTGATATCGCCTGTTTCAACATTGTAACGGCTCAATCCACCCTGCCAGGTGCCTACCCAGGCAATTCCGGAACTATCTTCATAAAAGGAATTGATATCCTGCGAAACAAAAACATCACCCCGACTTTTATCATCGCCATGCCTGGTGATTTTATCAGTCTGGTAATCATATAAATACAATCCGTTGTTGCCGAGTAGCCATAGTCCGTGCTTTTTGCTTTCAAAGGCGTCGGTAATTTCGTTGCTGCTGCCGGCATTTCCCGGAAGGTCTGTCAGAACATAACGCCGGTATTTTTCCGCTTCCTTGTCGTTGATATAAATTCCCCAGTGGCTGAATACCCAGAAATTTCCCCTGCTGTCGGGAAAGAACTTGAATACACCTACTGAATCGGGAAGCCCGGGGAGGACATTTCTTTTAATCGTGTTGGTTTTCGGTATAAACTGGCAGTATCCCAGGTTGGAGTTTATTAGGAATTCCCCAGGCCCGGTGGCTACCCAGTTATAAATGGCATCCAGATTGGGGGAAATGCCGTGATAAGTGCGTGTTGCAATCGTCTGCGAAACGGGATCGAAATCAACGATCCCGGAATGGTCCGCACCGGAACCCTGCGTTATTAACCAGATATGACCATCCGGGCTTTGGGTCAGGCTGGTGGCCCAACCCGGCAGGAATGCCGATTTGTTGTCCCTGTTGGATACGAAAGATTTGAAAATGGTCTGATCATTGTATTTCAGTAGTCCGTTGGAAGTGGTTCCGGCCCACAGGTTGCCGAACTGGTCGATGCTCAGGCTATTGATGGCCGCCCGCTGGAATTTCATTTCAGGGCCCTGTCCGAACATTTCGAATTTCGCTTTCTGCCGGTCGAAACGGATAAGGCCCTGGCTGGAAGCGATCCAGATATTGCCGGTAGCATCAATGACCATCCTGTTCATATCCAGATTTCCTTTCCCGGGATCGACGAGTGCGCTCAGTGGGTAAGAGCTGTATTTCCCGGTTCGGGGATCCAGGGAATACACGGTTCGCTGATTGGATGCTATCCAAATCGTTCCGTCACGGTCAGCGGTGATGGCCGAAAACCCCTGGTATCCCGGAAATTCCGACTTCGAAGGCTCAGCCAGTTTAGTTAATGTCCCCGCCTGATCAATTTTATAAAATCCGCCATAGGTCAGCAGCCAGATGTTACCGTTTTGATCAGCGGTGCCACCGAAAACATTCAGCAGCTTCAGATTATCGGGATACTCGAAACGTTTAAGTGTTTGTTCCTTTTCATCAAAATAGACGAGGGCATGTGATGCTACAAAACCGTAAGTGGAGGTGATGCCGAAGTAGATCCTGCCTGAGCCATTCGGGAGTATGGTGGTAACGGTTGCCTGACCACCTTCCGGAAAGTCCGTCAGTTGGCTGAACTGATAATGGCCGAATGCTTTGGCAGCGGGGTGATAAACATTGATTCCATCGGTGCAGCCAACCCAGATATTCCCTTTCGGGTCCTCGTAGAGCGCGCCGGTCAATATGGTGTTGATGGCAGTACTGTCGTTCGGGTCCTGGTAGAAGCGCTGGAATTCATAGCCATTGTATTTAACCAGTCCGTTTTGGGATGCCAGCCAGATGTTAGCCTGACGGTCGGCCATAACGTCGAGGATGATGGTGCCGTCGAGATCGCTGTAGTGCACAAGATTATTTGGATTCAGTTGTGCAGCGGCCGGATTGCCTGATAAAACTGGCATCATAAGCAGCAGGAAACAGGCTAGTTTGCGCATTGTTGCTCAGGAATTTAACGGTTAGATCGTATAGTACTAACACCCAAGGCGGAATATTGTTTTGCGGGGAACTAACAACCACCCTTAAGCTGTCGTACTACTGCCAGCTGAGTACTGAGTACTGAAGACTGAGTACTGAGTACTGAAGACTGAAGACTGCCTACTGCAGACTGCCCTCCGGCTCGATCTCTATCTCATCGACCTTCAAAATATCTTTCTTGTAAAACAGTGATCCGAGGAGGAAAAGCACACCTGCAATCAGCACCATCACCGGCAAAACCGACATGGCGACATGCAGGCCCGACTTGTCAGAGATTTTACCGATAACCCATGGTCCGAGCATCGAGCCTAGCGTATTCTGGATAACTACCGCAATGGCATAGGAGGTGGCACGCAATCCCGGATGTACCAGATCCTGCGTGATGGCCCCGGCTGCCGGTATAAACATCGTTACGGTAACGCCGAAAAGCAGCAGGAAAATATATTGCATGCCGTCTTTGAAAACGATAAATGCCAGGAAGCAGAATACCGAGGCAACAATGGAGGTGATTCCTGGAAAAACCAGACGGGCATTGGGCTTGGTACGTCTCCAGCGATCAACCAGATAGCCCCCAAGCGGTGCGCCGATCAACGCAAGCAGCATTACGAGTGATGCCTTGGTACTCGATTGCTGCACCGGAGTTCCATACTCGCGGGTGAAATAGGAAGGCAGCCAGGTGAGCAGCGAGGTGGTGGTAAATACAACCGCCATCATCCCGAAATAGGTAAAAAGCAGCGAGGGCTTATCGGCAAATTCCTTGAACATATCCTTGGTACTCATCTTGATCTTGACGATGTTGGCACCCTTGATTTTCGGACCTTTCCTGTGCTCCAGCTTGACAGTTTTGTAGTCCTTGCTGATGAAAAACAGAAAGGCAATGATCAGTCCGGGTAGGGCCACAATACCAAAAGCACTGCGCCAGCCCCAGCGTGCAGCAATAAATCCGCCTGCCGCTACTCCGATGGCACTGCCAAGTGGAATCGCCGCATTCCATAAACCCATCATCCATGAACGTTTTTCCTGAGGATATAATCCCGAAATCATGGCCGATCCGCCAGGTGCATATCCGGCTTCACCGATTCCGATAAAAGTCCGCGTGGTGAGCAGTGCACCGAAGCTTTTGGTTAATGCAGCTGCAGCCGTTGCCAGACTCCACAACGCCGCCATTACCCCGATAGTCCGCCGCCGGCTCCACCGGTCGATAATGAACGATACCGGAAAAGTGAGTATCACAATGGATAAATAAACTGCCGACATCAGCGTGCCCAGCTTGGCATCACTCATCCCGAACTCAGCCTTGATGTAAGGCAGCAGGGCTGATACAACCATCCTGTCAACATAATCAAACATGTACAGGAGGAATAACAGCGAGAACAGATAATTTGTGTACTTCTTCGGGAAAATGTATCCCGGAAGTATGTCTCCACTCTTTTTCATATTGGAAAGATTAGGTTTTGCGCTTCCATTTCAGAATCACGAAATTTACACTTCCGGATATTCTCCGGATTAAGTACTTTTACCTAAAGACACAAACACGCACAAACATGAAAAGGTTTAGAATTATGGCCGTTATACTGTTAACGGCCCTTCTTGCAGGATGCTCCATGAAACCGGGAGTAACAATTATGAGCGGCGGAAAATCTGATTATGTGATTTATGTGGCCGATACGGCCAACCATCAGATAATGAGAGCCGCGAATCTGCTGCAAACCTATCTGAAAAAAATTGGCGGAGCCGAATTGCCCATACAATTTGGATTGCCTGAAGTGCCTTTAAAAGCTTTTCTGATAAATCCCGATGCACGCACCGGCCATGAGGATGCTTTTAGTATAGTTACCATGGAGAAACAAATTTTCATTACTGGCGGCACCCACAAAGGCTGTATCTACGGTGTTGTTGACCTTCTCGAAAAACAACTGGGCTGCCGGTTGTATGCCCCCGGATTTGAGGTAATACCCAAACTCGATAAAATCAGGCTGCCGAAACTCGATGTCAAGGATCAGCCGGTGAATGAATACCGCAATGTTTACGGACAGTTCGGGCTGAATGAGGACTACCGCGACTGGCAGCGTATTGATATCGTTCAGGATGTTTTTGCCGATGGATATTACGTGCACACCATGGGCAGTCTGGTGCCCTGGCAGGAGAATTTTAAAACACATCCGGAATATTATGCCCTGATGAACGGCAAACGGGTGATAGACCAGCTCTGCCTTTCGAACCCTGAGGTGCTGAAAATCGCACTGGCAAAACTGGAACACGATATTCCTTTACAACCCGGAAAACAGGTATGGTCAGTCAGCCAGAACGATAATTTTTCCTATTGCCAGTGCGATGCCTGCAAAAAGATTATCGCCGAAGAGGGCAGCCCGGCCGGACCCATCATCCGTTTTGTAAACGAGGTGGCCAAAAGATTTCCCGATAAGACCATTTCCACGTTAGCCTATCAGTATAGCCGACAAGCCCCTGTTGTCACCAAACCGGCCGCTAATGTGCAGATCATGCTTTGCACCATCGAGCTTAACCGCAGTCAGCCGATTGCCGAAGATCCGCGCAGCGCTTCATTTCTGAAGGATATCGTCGACTGGGGCAAAATCGCGAAACATATCTACCTGTGGGATTATACGGTAAACTTCTCGCACCATACCACCCCGTTCCCGAACATGCATGTGCTGCAACCGAACATCCAGCTCTTCGTGAAAAACAATGTGTTCTCCCATTTTCAGCAGTCGAATACCGATGTGGGCCATGAATTTTCGGAGCTGAAATCTTATCTGCTGTCCAGGCTTTTATGGAATCCTGATATTAAGGTTGATTCGATCATCAACGATTTTACCAACGGATATTACGGCGCTGCCGGTCCGTTCGTGAGGATGTACCGCGATACCCTCGAGGGCGAAATCCTGAAAACCAAGGAGTGGCTCGATATTTACGGTCCACCTACTTCCCATGAAAACACCTTCCTGTCTGAGGCCAACATGGCCCGTTATCTCGGATATTTCGATCAGGCCATTGCGGCAGTGAAGGATCAGCCAGAGATGCTTCTGCACGTGAAAACTGCCCTGCTCCCCGTTCAATATGCTGCCATGGAAATTGGCAAGAACCACATGTTTGCACCCCGCGGATGGTATAGCGTGGATGGGAAAAACTTTGTCATCCGTGAAAATATGCTGAAAATGCTGGAAGATTTTAACCAGACCTGCAAAGACGCCAAAGTGAAAACACTCAGCGAGGGCGGACTCACCCCGGAGAATTATTACCAGTCGACCAAGCGATTCCTGAAGGTGGAGGTTCAGGATAACCTGGCATTTCAAAAAACTGTAACCGCAAATCCGCTTCCATCGCCTAAATATGGCGGCGGCGATCTTACCTACCTCACTAACGGTGTAAAGGGTGCCAATGACTGGAAGGTGCATTGGCTGGGTTGGGAAGCACAGGATTTTCAACTGGATGCCGATCTGGGCACTGCCCAAAAGCCGGTATCTATCGAAATGAGCACACTGTATGACTCAAAAAGCTGGATCCTGCATCCGGCCTCAGTTTCCTGTTCGGTATCAGAAGATGGCAAAGCATTTAAATCGCTTGGAACAATGGCCGTTACTGGAGTTCAGCAAAAAGAGGAGGTCACGAGGA
>CAILAQ010000543.1 GCA_903832165.1 uncultured Bacteroidota bacterium
CATTACCAGTGTGCTGGAGCTTCCGGTTTCACGATTGTTGGTCCAATTATTACAGCCGGTTAACGGCAGCGTATTCTCCAGTCCCGGAAGTGTTTCTTTGGCGGCTTCTGTGTCGGGATTCTTAAACCCGGATCCTGCATGGTTGCATATTACCAACTCCCTTACAGGTTACAGGAAACTTAAAATCGGATTTAATTCAGCCAGCTTATATTCGCCTCTTCAAAATGTGACGGTCACTGGAAATACAATCATGCAGATCACATTAAGGGATTTAATCGGTGGTACTAATTGGAGCAAAGTTCAGATCAGGCCTCAGGGTTCATCAGCTGCGCCTGTATGTTTAGCTCCTTATGTTACTGCCGCAGGGGGTATAACAAAGGATTGGAAAACCATCTCGATTCCGTTATCTGACTTTGATGTCTCAATTAACTTTAACCAACTATCGCTGATCGAACTGCCTTATAGTCTGAGTGCAGGGAACTTCGACCTGGGTATTCAGGATATACGGTTCACCGGTGGTACGAATCCATTTATCTGGTTCGGTGGCACTAAAACGAATAATTATATAAATGGCAACGGAGGAGCCGGCGAGCTGGTAGCTTCAGTCATTCCATCATTGCCCGGTGGTCCGACAGTTAGCCATGTTGATTTTTTTTCAGGGAATACACTGATTTACAGAGATAGTATTGCTCCTTACGAATATAACTGGATCAGTGCCGGCGCTGGCGAGCATCTCGTTACTGCAAAACTTACTGATAATTCAG
Source organism: uncultured Bacteroidota bacterium (assembly GCA_903832165.1). Lineage (GTDB taxonomy): Bacteria > Bacteroidota > Bacteroidia > Bacteroidales > UBA12481 > UBA12481. The sequence goes on from CAILAQ010000543.1 coordinate 765, forward strand.
GGCTGGTCAGTCATTCAGATACGTGCAGGATTCAAGTTGTTCCATCTGACCCCGATAAAGTTGTTATTACAGTCGACTTTAATGCTCCGCCTTCCACTTTAAAGGTTGAGAAATCAGCCTTGCGATACAACAAATCATTCGCTTATAGTTTTACACTTGACGATGGACTGATAGATGATTTTACAGTGGCTTTTCCATTTTTAAACGGAGGCCTGGTTACTGGGAATAACACGATTTATCCGGGCTTTTATTATAGTGACGGATGCGGAAATGCCATCCCTTTTTCTGCCGGAATTTCTTGGTTTTCAGTTAATACCGCTGGTGTTGATATCCATGTAAACACTCCCAGCTATGTTACCTGGAGCCAATTGTCCACCATGTATAATGTGGGCTGGAGTGTCTATAACCATGGATATTCATCGATCGGTTATAACAGCACTATTGATTATGCTGATCAGATCAACAGAAATTCCTCTTATGTAAAACTTAAATCCGGAATAGATCTTACCCATTTTGTCTTGCCCTCCGGAGACCCGGCTTATGTGTTGCCGGCTTTCTCCAATGGCATGGTTTCAGTGAGTTCTGCTAACAGCGCATATCGTGGTTATTCAAACGGTTACCGAATTGATCAGCCAATCGATTTTGCCAGTTTTAAGTTGTACCGGATGCTCCTTAGCGATGGTACTCAGAATACTTCCAATATCTTGCAGAAGATTGATAATGCCGCAGCATTGAGTTCTGGCGGACAGCATTACTGGTGGAGTGATTTTACTCATCATGTGGGTTTTCAGGCAACAGGGGCAAGCATGCTTTTTCCTCTTTTCCAGTTTTATATGAGCAATATCGCCTTGAAATATGGAATATCCGGAGCAGATAATATTTGGATGGCTCCAACTCAGGAGGTTTTTGAATATCTGAATGTACGTGAAAAGGCAGTTGTGAATTATTCTCTTTCCGGAAGCCGGCTGACGATTACCGTGGACTTCTCAGGTATCCCTTTAAACCAGCGTACCAATGCACTCACCCTGTCTTTGCAGTCAGACCAGGATTTTGCCGGAATAAGTGTAGCGGGAGCAAAGAAATGGTCCTTTAATGGAATAGGCAACAACAAAATAATCAATATCACTTGGGCTAATGGAGCACTGAAAACCGGACAGTCAGTTAACAATCAGTTTAATCCTGAAATTCACCCTTTGGGTGTTGACGAAATTTCCGTTTGGCCAAATCCTTTCTCCAACAGGATTAACTTTGAGCTGAGTCATGCTCCTGAAGGGGAAATATTTATTCGGATTGTCGATATGAACGGCCGTATTGCATATAGCACCGAGCTGCTAAATCAAAGAAATGAATCGAAATTTGAGATTGATATTTCAAGGGCAAATCTAAAGTCGGGAACCTATTTTCTTAAAATTGACAATAGCCTGTTGAACGTTCCGGCGGTAAAAATCCTGAAATTTTAAAACAGCATTCCGGCTTTCTTTTTCAATTCCCTGAAAATGCGCATTTCATCGATATTAACCAGAATGCGGTTGAGCATAACGATTTTCCCATCTATGATAACTGATTCCACATCATTTGATTGCATGGCATAGGCGATGCTGTTGTAAGGATCATATCTGGGATACCAATGAGGCTGATCCGGATTGATAATCTGAAAATCAGCTTTCTTGCCACATTCCAGAGAGCCCAGATCCTTGTCGAGACGATAAGCTCTGGCCCCGTTGATGGTGGCAATGCGAATCAACTCACGAGCAGAAATGCTGGTAGGATCAAAGTTGACAACTCTTTCCAAACGTGCCAGCTGTTGAATTTCCCTCAGCATACTTTGATGGTTATTGCTTGCCGGTCCATCAGTACCCAGCGCAACATTGATGCCTGATTTTAAAAGTTCACCAACTGCACATGCGCCGGATCCAAGCTTCATATTGCTGTTTGGTAAGGTCACTACACTTGTTCCGGTTTCTTTCAAAAGTTGCCTGTCATCCGGGGTAAGATACACGGAATGATGAGCAACTGTCCGCTCCGATAAAAAGCCGAGATCATGCAAGTGTTGTACCGGTGATTTTCCATATAGACCGGCAATAGTTTCTATTTCATTGTTGGTTTCCGCCAGATGGATGTTTGCAGAAATATCAAGCTCTTCCGCAAGTTCTCCTGCTTGCCTGATAAAATTTGGCGAACAGGTATAGGGAGCATGCACCGAAACTGAAACATTGATAAGGCTGTGGTTAATAAACTGTTTATGCAGATCACGGGTGAATTGGATGGATTCCGCAGGTGTGGCCCGGCTTGGGGACGGGAAATCGAAAATGGCCTCGCCGATAATTCCCCGCATTCCTGACTCTTCACAAACCCGGGCAACCTGATCTTCAAAAAAATACATGTCTGAAAAAATGCCCGTACCGGAACGGATCATTTCTATTACTGATAACATGGTTCCAAGGTATACCGTGTCAGGATTGATCATGACTTTCTCAGCGGGCCAGATGAAATCGTTCAGCCATTTATCCAGGCTCAGATCGTTGCCCAGTCCACGCAGAAAAGACATGGATGCATGATTGTGCCCATTGAAAAATACTGGCATTACAATCTTTCCGGTGGCATCAATTTTCTCATGAACTTTGCAATTTTCAGGCTGTTCTGTATCGTTGCCTATCCAGACAATACGGTTGCCAGTAATATAGATTGTACCCGGATTGTATTCCTTCATGCCCTCATCAATCGTCAAAATATGGGCTCCGGTTATGGCGAGATCGATTTTTTGTATTTCAGGCATTATTTACAGATATAAAATCATATACAGAGGACGCCTTCATCCATTTATTTACCTCCTTAAGAATAATCTCCTCATCCAGAGAAAGTACTTTCCTCTTTTCCATGATCAGTTTTCCCCCTGATACCAACGATTCAATATCGTGATTTTCCATGCTGTAAACAATCTGTGCATAAGGATCATGAAGAGGAATCATATTTGGTGAGGAAGGGTCGATCAAGATCAGATCAGCTGAATACCCTGGAGCAAGATGGCCAGTTATTCCTGATAATCCTAGAATACTGGCATTTACGGAGGTGGCCATCCGGAGTACCTGCTTCGCAGGCAGGATCGATGGATCAAGCGAAACCAGCTTGTGAAGTTTTGCTGCAGTCTGAAGTTCAGAAAGAATACTCAGGGAATTATTCGATGAAGCACTGTCCGTTCCCAGCCCTACCCGAATCCCTCTGGCAGCCAGCTCGGAAACAGGACAAATACCGCTGCCAAGCATCATGTTGCTGTGCGGATTGTGAACAACTCCTACGTTACGTTCGGAAATGATATCCATGTCATTTCCGGATAGATGAACAGCATGTACGGCAATGAAATCCTGATCAAGCACACCAAGCGAATCAAGCCATTCAAACGGTGTCATCTTGTAAAGCTCCCTGATCTGTTCAATTTCCGTTAATGTTTCTGCAACATGGCCGCAAACCTTAACACCCCAGGACTTTGCCTTCTCAGAGGCCTCCTTGTAAAGTTCACCTGAGCAGGTAAATGGCGCATGTAAAACCACATAGGGGTGAACCATGGGGTGGTTTTTGTAGCTGGAAACCAGGTCGGCAGTGACATTTAGCCCATCCAGCGGATCCTGAATGCTTGGGGTTGGAGTGCTGAATAATGCTTCGCCGATCAACCCCCGTAATCCGCTTTCTTCGATCGCCTTGCCTGCGAATTTCGAGAAGAAGTTCATATCAGCCAGAGTACCGGTTCCGGATTTGATCATTTCCAGCAGCGACAAGCAATTGCCGAGATAAACATTGTCCGGTGTACAGAACTTTTTCTCCAGCGGCCAGATAACCTGATGAAGCCAGTTGTGTAATTTGAGATCGGTACCCAAGCCC
>CAILAQ010000544.1 GCA_903832165.1 uncultured Bacteroidota bacterium
GAAATCGCCTTCTTTTACCACAATATTAATGGTATCATCTGCCAGGTGTTTCTTTGTTTTTTCCAGAAAATGGGTTGATGCATCAGTAAGGCCCCTGATGCTATCCTGCTGAACAGGGCCAAGGTCCATATATCCGTTAAAACCCATAATCGGAGAGTAATCTCTGGATGCATAATACACAGGGTCGGATATTACATGAAGAAGAGTTACTTCGGCTCCCATGGCTTTGGCCAGTTCATAGCCAGCCTCGGCAATTTTTTGCGCGGTAGGATCGTAATCCAATGCTATCAATACTTTTTTCATGGCAGATATCTCCTATTAATTCCTTCCTCTAAATTACGAAATTATTAGCCTAAAGATATCTCTATTTGACCAGTGACAACCCTGGTCACAATAAAAACCCCTTCCTCATCAAAAGAACTGATGAAGAAAGGGGTTGATAAGCTAGTGCCCGTTGTCCGATCTGAGAGCGTTGGCGGGCTATCTTTTGTATGCTTTTATATTAGTAGCTTGACCTGCGACCACCACCACGGCTGCTTCCGCCACCGCCATGACTATCACCACCGCTACGACTGCCGTAACCGCCGCCTGAGCCGCCGCTACCACCGCCGCCACGATTGCCATAACCGCCGCCGCCTCTGTTGTCACCGCCGCCGAAACCGCCTCTTCTTTCACCACCACCAAAACCGCCGCCTCCGCGTCTTTCACCCGGTTTTTTCTCTTCTGCCTCGTTTACTACGATTGCGCGTCCGCCAATTTCAGCACCGTTAAGTTCTTCAATTGCTTTTTTTGCGGCTTCATCATCCGCCATTTCAATAAAACCAAATCCTTTGCTCCTGCCCGAGAATTTGTCGGTAATAATTTTGCATGAGCTAACTTCACCGTACTCTTCAAAAACTCCTTGCAATTCAGCTTCCTGCAGACTAAAAGGAAGACTTCCAACGAAAATGTTCATAATTTCCCAAATTAAATTTTAAAAAACTCTAACAATTACAACGCATTAATGTTTTAACACATAAATCTTTGCGAAGATACGGTGAGTAGTTGATATTTACAATAGGACGAAAATAAATGCACACCATAGCTATCTTGCTGATCCTGTCTGCATTCTAACGATATTCTTTCACTTAAAGTATGGCAGAACTTCCATCATTATGAGCTCGTGACCCTTTTTATTCGGGTGATTAACCTGCGACATATAATCAATCAGCGGCTTATTTGATGCTGCAATTCCATGAAATGCCAGATAGCTATCGGCGAGGCCGATATGGTATTTTTCAGCCAATTTCCTGATTTGATCGGCATGCACTTCCAATTCATTTCCCGGCACCAGGATTTTAACATTCTGATCGGGTGATGGAGTAAGCAGGATAATTTTAATATTTTTTTTCAGTGCCGCCCTGATCATGGATTCCCAGGCAATTCTGGCTTTTTCAGTACCAATTCCCCTGTCGTTCAATGCATAATCAATGAACAGGACATCAGGTTTATGCACCAGAACATCGTTTTTAAATCGTTTTGCACCGCTTATGGAATTTTCTCCACCGATGGCAGTATTGATAACATTGATCACGGCAAACGGATACAAGGCCTTCAGTTCAGCAAGGAGCTGATAGGGATAAGAATCCAGGGTATTCACGACAGGAGTCTTAAAGAACCCGGCAGGCACCGAATGCCCGTGAAAAACCAGGTTGATCGTCCGGTTACCCGGCCACTCCTTTTTTAACTCTGTTTTAATATCTTTCAGATAATCTGCGGGATTTGCCTGGGCAATCAATTTGCCGGAGAGTCCAAACAAAATCAGAACGAGTGTCAGGGTTTTCATAATGACTTATATCTGGCTGGTTTTTCAATAAAATTACAAAAAAACCGCTTCGCGCCAACATGGACATGCAGGCGCGAATCAGTCATTAAACAGATCAGAATGCCGTGCGCAGGGTGATCCGGAAATTTCTTCCCAGAGCGCTAACCCCTGAGGCAAACACGCGGTAATTGGTATCAAAAATATTGTCGCAGGCGACGTGTACATTCAGGTACTTATTGAGCTGGTATGCGATTCCGAGATTGAGTGTATTCCAGGCCGGCATTCCGTCAGGAGTAGCATAAATTTCATTATCCTCGGCATTCAGCAGATAATCGGACATCGCTTTTTTTCCGTTGAACTGAAACGACAATTCTCCCTGCAGCTTATTATTTCGATATTGAAGAGCTGCCTTACCGAATACCGGCGGGATATGGTCGAGAGGGGTATCGCCCGTTGCTTCGTGGATCCGGCCGTAGGTGTAATTGATCGTACCGGAGAACGAAAATCCTAACGCAAGATCGATTCCCGCAGTACCATAGGCCCCGGCGATAAATGCTTTCCGTTTATTCTGGCTGCTGTATACCTTGCTCATCACACCGCCATACATCACGCTGTCCTGACCGTTAAACTGGTCGGCCGCGGTAACGATAGCGTTATCAATCAAGGTGTAATATGCACCGGCCTCAATTCTGGCCCTGCCACCTATGGTTTGCACCATACCAAGCTCAAAGTTGGTGGTATACTCCGGTTTCAGGTTTGGATTAGGAATTATCAGCTGGCCGGCAACACTCTCAAACACCTTGATCATATCGTCGATATTGGGCGTGCGGAATCCACTCGATGCCAGAAGGGTAACCTTTGTGGTTTCGGTCGGAAGGTACAGCAATCCGGCTGTCCCGCTGAAGGCACCACTTTTCTGCTCCACAGCGTTAAACGGGAAGGCAAAGAATGTGGTTGAGGCAAAGGTTGATTTAAGTACAGAATAGTTATACCGGATTCCGGCATTAAAGAAAAGTTTATCGGCAACGAGGGAGATTTTATCCTGGGCATAAACCGCAAATGAATTCATGGTATTGGTGCCATCGGGATACCGTGTATCGGCAGGTGTAACCTCCAGCGTATTTACATTGGTGAAAATGGCTGTCGATTTTACATCGTTCAGGTAAGCCTCAGCGCCGTAATTGATCTCCTGACCCTTAAGTTTCTTATAACCATCGATATCAAAAGAGTATATCTTAACCAGTTCATTCTGCGATTTACGCTTTGCGCTGTTGAATTTACGGCTGTTGCGGCTCTCTTTGTTACTCTGATAAGCCATCGTGAATGAAAGTTTATCCATCAGGCCCGAACTCGTTTTTCTATCGAGGCGATAACTGGCCAGCTGGCGCGTTTCCGGGCCGTAATACCACTCTGAACTTTTAGGCTTTCCCTTGCTGTCCGTCTCTGTGAGCCGGTCGTAACGGGTAACATTGCCGGTAGTGGAATACTGGAAATTCAGGGAATGGGTGGTCCGGCTATTCTGCTGGAAGATATACTTGTCGATGAAGTCGAACTGCCGGTATGCGGTTCCCACCTGCTTATTTTTATCGGGATTTGACACGATACTATCGGCTCCATTTATTCTCTGCACATAAAAAGGACGCTCGCCAAAAGTCGGATAGGCGCTTTTCCTGTTCTTCCCCTGCACCATATCGCCAAAATCCGAGAAGGAAACGCTAAAAAGAGAAGCCACTCTTTTCCCACCGAAACCAACATCGAAATGGCCTGATTTTTCCTGATTTGCAGTACCGTACCGAAGCATGGCGCTGCCAAGAATTTTCTGGTTCAGCACAGGCTTTTTAGTAATAAAATGCATGACACCGCCGAGTGCATCGCTGCCGTACATAGCGGATGATGGTCCGTAGAGGATCTCCACTTTTTCTAGAATTGCATTATCAATCCGGAGAACATTCTGCAGATGGCCTCCCCGGAAAATGGCATTATTCAGGCGGATTCCGTCGACCATGAGCAGTACCCGGCTGGATTCAAAACCACGTATTATGGGACTTCCACCGCCACCCTGACTTTTCTGCACCAGCACATTGCCCGTATTACTCAGCAGATCGGCTGAGTTCATCGGGTTCATCCACTGCAGGTCACGTTTATTGATTATATCGATATGCTGGATCACATCGCGTTTAAGCATTTCAAATTTATTGGCTGAAATGACCACCTCTTCGATGGATTTTCTGAGGGTATCTTCCTGGGCCCAAACTATATTAACGGCAGCCATCAGGAGAATCCCGAGGAGAATTTTCTTCATGTTTTAAGATTAAATTATTGACTCGAAAAATGATCAGGAATGAATCAATAATTCAGGAGGCGGCGTAAAGACTGGAAGAGAAAGACTATTAAAGACTTTAAGACAAAAGAGACGATGAGACAAGAGAGGCCGGGGCTGACAGAAGCTTACCCGGAAGGTATCGATACTGAAATAGGGCATAAAGCCAAATTTTGTCGAGTCCGGAGAAGTTACATCATTTTGTTTATCATGAGGGGCCATGGCTATGAGCAGCCTTGTTTCCATGGTATCCCAGAGGGCAACAACCACAACAACACTGCCTGATCGCGTAATTGAATGCACGTCGTACTGATTTCCGTGATAAACAAATTCACGATTCTGACGAACGAATTTCAGGGCAGCAAATTCCCCGGCAGTAAAAACCATTCTTTCCAGCTTTGAGCTGTCGGGTTTCATGCGGCGGATCTCGCCTGATTTTGTCAGGAAGATCACCTGACGTATCGGTTGAACCAGGAGGGGCAGCATCAATAATGCGAGTGCCACAATACTGATAATGGTAAAAGAGATTTTTTGCCGGGTAATATTCCTGTTCATGAACAATTTCGTCTGCTCAAATCTAATAATAATGTTTAATCCGGATGATGTCAGTTCAGATTTGGATCAACCGGTAGCTCAAACCAGAATTCAGATCCTTTACCAACTTTGGATATGACACCCATGGTTCCGCCCATAATCTCCGCCAGGCTTTTCGAAATTGCCAGTCCCAGACCGGTCCCTCCAAATCTTCTTGAGAGTGAATGGTCTCCCTTTCTGAATCTCTCAAAAATCAGCTCCTGCTGATCCTCACGAATGCCAATTCCGGTATCTCGTACAAAAAAGCGGACCACATTTCGTGCACAACCGGGACCGTATCCAATGGTTATTTTACCGGTGGAGGTAAATTTAACGCCATTGTCGAACAGGTTGTTCATGATAATTTTAAACCGGGTTTCATCCAAAGAGATTATATCCGGACATTTGCCTTTATCCACAGCTACAGCAAGAGTTTGACCCTCCGGACACTTCTTCAGGATGGTGGCACGCAACTGTTTTTCAAGTTCGGAAAACAGGGATGAGATAGAAATGCTGACAGGTCTTATAATCAATTCACCAGTGTCGATACGCGAGATCAGCAATATATCCTCCAGGATCTGAAGAAGTAGGTCGGCTCCGTTATTGATGGCACCTACATACTTGTCCTTCTCGGCAGGATCATTTTCCTGATTGAGAAGATCGGAAAAACCAACAATTGCATTTAACGGAGTCCGGATTTCGTGCGACATATTAGCCAGAAAGGCAGATTTGAGGCGATCTGATTCTTCTGCTTTATCCCTTGAGCGGATCAGTTCCTCGACCATGTGCTTCCTTTCCCCGATATCCCTGATAATACCAAGTGCGCCGATTGGCTTGCCATCGATTCCATAAACAAAGCCGCATTTTACCTCGGTCCATACGGTTGAGCCGTCTTTACACAATATTTCAAGTTCAATTGTAATCGGATCCAGCCTCGGCAAAGGATTGGCATATACCAGTTCCATCTGTTCCCGGATAAGCCTGGAGGCCAATATACCGGAAGCGGGTGTCATGCCTGCTGTAATTGACTGATTCATGGCTTCTTCCACAGTATAACCGCGAAGCTTAAGTACAGCAGGGCTAACGTAGGTATAATTCAGGGACATGTCGAACATGAAAATTTCATCGAAGGAGTTCTCTGCCACCATTCGAAATTTCTCGTCCCGGTCGTACCTTGCCGACCTCAGGATGGTGTTATCGACAACGGTGGCCCTGATCTGTGCCAGGCTGCCATCCTGATTCCTGATGACTTTCACGGTTAGCAAAACAGGCAATATCGAACCATCCTTCCGGATAAATTCGTTTTCTATGTCTTTAACTCCGCCCTGTTGAAGAAGGTTTTCAAAACCCTCCAAGAGATTCCGTTTCCCGGCAGGCAGCAACAGGTCAGTAATTTTCATTTTATTAACAACCTCATCTGCAGAATACCCAAGCCATTGCAGCTCGGTATTGTTCATTCGGACGATATTGAGTTCGGAGTCCAGCGTATGATAACCGCAGGGTGCATTGTCCCACAGGTCCTTAACTTCTGTTTCCCGTTCGGTTACATCGTATGCCATTGCCAATGCGGCCTTTTCGCCATTGTAATCCAGCCGGTGCGAGTGGATCTCCACTTCAATGGTTCTTCCATCGCGGAGCTGATGTTTCCATAAACCGGGAGGCCGGTAGTATTCCGGTCTTGGTTTATTTATTTCATCAATCACGAGATCAATATCTGACGGGGGCCTGATCTGGGTGAGGTCCATAGAGGCAAACTCGTTTTTTGAATAACCATATTTTTCGATTGCCGCCTGGTTAACTTCCAGGAATTTAAGATCAGAAACACGATAAATCCACATGGGGACAGGGTTATTCCGGAAAAGATATTTATACCTTCTCTGACTATTCTGCAGAAATTCAATCGCCACTTCCTGCTGCCGCAGTATCTTCTGCTCCTGATGGCGCCAAACCAGCACGACAAGAAAACCTGGCAAGACTATGAGAAGTAAAATTATGGTGAAGAGTTCCAATTGATGGTTGCTCAGGCCCGACATCACATAGATCCGGATACCGCCTAATATCATAAAGGCAGAAAGACCCAGAAGAACTGCAGCCAGCACTTTTCCACTAAAAAACCTAGTCTTTCCCATCAAAAGCACTTAATCAACTCAAAATTAGTAAATCTAAAACTTTACAAATAGATATTTGACGAACCGTATTAAATGCTTGACGAATCGAAAATCACATTTCGAAATAGAGCCAGTTTTTTCCGGACGGATTATAACTGAACGATATCAGGAGGCTGGCTGCAGGGTACATGGGTATGGTAAACTGGAATCCGGTTCCGATGGCATAACTGCTTTTTGCAGTTGCCGGGTCCCAAATGGTTTTTATTGCGGAGCCGTATTGGGCAAAGACGGATTGTTCAACTGCCAGATAATCCCTGTTGAGCCAGGTATAATACAGTCCGGCGGACATAAGACTCATCAGCTTACCGGTAATATCACCATATTCAATTCCCCTGACCTGAGACGGACCATATCTTCTCCATAAAAAGGGATAATCGCTGGTATCAAAACATCCCTGCCATTTCAGACTGAGCTGCAATTTTGGTTTAAGAAGCTTATGGTATTCAGCATCAAGCGCTGCTTCGAAATAACTTTTTGTTCCCGCATTGAGGGCAATTCCCGAGCCAATCATTCCTGAAATTTTGAATCCTTCCAGCTGATGGCGGCGATGGGTAATGGTTCCAACAGATTCTGTCACCCTGAAAAACCAAAAGCAATGGTCAAAATCCACCGGAGGATTATACGGATCGTAAAGACCAAAAAAGTATTTTCTATCAAGCCGGGTATAGCCCATTTCAATATCGGGTGAAAAAGTGTAATGATAATCCTGATGAAAGGGATTGACGATAGTAAAAAATGCCTGGTTGCAAATAACACTATCCAATTGCTCCCTCCTGACGTTCGCTCCGATCGACATATTCTTCCAAAGCAGTTGACGCGGAATGGTTAATCTGATCTCCCCCAGGCTGGGTTCTGATTGACCATATTGACCCCGTATTTCCAGCCGGATATTCCGGCCAAGGAAATTCCGGTCGGCCAAACCGGCGGCTATCCGGAGATCATGTTTCTGAAAATTTCCACCGATAATGGGAACTATGGTAAGTGCATCACGGGTAACCAACCGCAAAGCCGATCGCCCGTCGGGGAGTGAATCCCAGCGACAATCCACAGAGGCGAAATTCTGCAGGTTCCAAATCTTTTTAAGGGAAAGTTCCAGATTTTGGGAAGTAACCGTATCTCCAGCTTCAAATTCGAGTTCTGCCAGAATAATTTTATCACGTGTGCGCCAGTTTCGTTCGAGGATAATGGTGTCGGCACGCCGGGATGCAAATACATCGACCTTCACCAACTGAGGAAAAGCCGGGGACACAAAAGAAGTGGCCAGGAGGATGATCAGGAGGTGCTTGATGTTCATTGAGTAAAGATAGGCCAAAAAACAAAGAGGAGATTCGAAGACCAATGACGAGATTCGAAGACCAATTTTGAATTTTGAAATTACAGATAAAAATTCAGGTCCTGATCAGGGAGAGATCGCGCCTGATTTTCTGGTAAGGGACGGGGTCCCCCTGCCTAATTTCGCGGTATGCGACGGGGTCCCCGCCTCCGGCTTCGCCTTCGCGGGGATGACAACTCTCCGAGGGAAACCTGATCTTGTTCTTCGTGTCACGCGTTTCGTGTCACGAGTCACGATTTTAAGGTAGCGAAAAGGCAAACCTGCTGCCTATGCCGACCTGACTTTCCACCCAGATCTTACCACCCTGAAGTTCAATCATCCCTTTACAGAGTGACAAACCCAGACCGGCACCTTCGAACCGGCGGATTGTGGTGGCATCAACCTGATAAAACCTATCGAATACCTTATCGATCCTATCTTTCGGAATTCCCATACCGGAATCCCTCACGAAATAAATAATTCCTGAAGGGCCATTTTCCATACCTGCCTCAACAAACCCTTTTTCGGTAAATTTGAATGCGTTATTAATCAGGTTCGTGAACACCTGTTGAAACTTCATATTATCAGTCTCGATAAATAATACC
>CAILAQ010000545.1 GCA_903832165.1 uncultured Bacteroidota bacterium
CTGGGCGTTGGTGAAGTTATCTGGACAAAGGATTTCAGGGAGAAAGAATAAAAACTGGCATTTGAGCCAGCAGCTATTGGGCTACGAAATGGTAAATAATATACCCCTGCTGTAACAGAGCAGCTGTGGTGCTGAAATTAAACCGCGTACGCGAAGCAGCTTCCTTTGCAGCATCCAGAAAGCATGGATCCGAGGTATCAGTACCCCCTTTGTTGATTGTGGCCAGCTCAACTTTACCCCTTTGGCCGACACGAACATCAACCTGAACGGTAGCACCTCCCTTGCATTTATACACAGGTATCGGCAGGTAGGCAACCTTTCGTTCATCCAGCTTGAAGTAAATATTAGTGGGTCCTTTGTAAATTTGTTCCTCTTCAATTTTCTTTGGCTGATAGAAGTCGATGGGTTTTGAATCAACTTTTGGCAGTTCCTTGTCTTCTGGATTCAGGTGATTTTCCCTGATAATATCCTTTACCGCCTGATTAACACGCCCCTGAACCTCACGATCTATGGTCCTTTTAGAAGGCTGTGGGGTCTTATAATCATTATATTTTTCGACCTTGTCCTCTGATCGGTTAACCGCAATATTCCTGGCTTGCCTGCCGGTTGGCTTTGGCCTGGCTTCTGCTTCCTGTTTCACCGTTTGGATTTTTTTTATCTCTTCCAGAACTTTCAGATCAACATATATCAGCTCGTCGTTATTCTTCTGAACTGTGTTAACCTTTATGAAGAGAATGATTACCAGCAAAAACATATGAAAAAGCACGGTACCGAAGATACCGTACTTATTCTGGGATAACCATTTTATATGTGCCTTATCAGCCAAACTATTCCTGCCCTTTTCTAATTTGATAGGGCATAAAAGTAGCATTAATACTTCCTGATCTGATCCTCATCGCGGACAATAATTTCGGGTTTTTCTTCCCATACATTAATTAAGCCGATGACCCAAACAAATTCCTTATCAAAGTACCATTTCGGGCTCATGCTGATATTTTTTGCGATATCCTTCGGTATTACAATACTGAGGTCATGATAAGGGAAGACTCCGCCAACATAGAGGATATAATTCTCATCTTCAGGCGAATAATAGACTTCGTCAACTTTGCCGTAAACCTGCCTTACGGTTCCGGCATAATTCTTTGCTTCATAGGCAGAGATCGTTTCAATCTGGTTTCCGAACTCAATATTCCAGTCAAGCTGTGCCGGATAGTAATACATAAACCGGTGAAACAGCAGCGGAGTCCAGATCAGATCGAGATGATGAGGTGCCCGGTAATAGTATTGTGCCCGGCGAAGTTCCCACGGCATTGAAATAAAGTTGTAATCATTATGATTGTATATGCGGATTCGTCTCCGTCCGTACCAATCGTTATAATTCCGGTGATCCCGGTTGAATTCATCAGATCTCCTCAGGTTTTCGAAATTGTCATAATCAAGTTTATACTTCCGCGAAGTGAAGATTTCGTCATTCTGGTGACGGATTACAGTGCCATCATCGCGGGTTAGAGTTCCTTTTCCTTCACGATAAATCCTTGAGGCAGATGAATTACTTCCCGACCTTTCAGTATTTCGTACTGAATTGCCGGATTCACTGCGTTTACCGGCATTGGCTTGCGGTCTGACGGTCTCCTGGGTTCTGCGGGCTCCATCGCTGTTCGTACGAACATTTTCATTCCTGCTCCGTGCACTCTGAGTGTTGTTCCGGGTCTCCTGCGGGCGCTGATAGCTCCTGGACTCAACTCTTGGCCGTTCGGTGCTTTTTGTTTCCACCTTCTGATGTTCGGTGCTTTTGGTTTCAGTTCGAGGCCTCTGGTAACTGCGGGTCTCCACCGAAGGCCTGGTTCTAACTGAGCCTGAGGTTGCTGTCGATTGTTTTTCAACCTTGACAGCGCTTCTGACTGATTTGTTTTCAGTTCTGGTTGTTGTTCTTTGAGTTGCCTCTTTTTTAGTGCCGCTTCTTTCCGATTTGGTTTCTTTTGCGGTCCTGGTTGCCTGCGGGTAAGCGGTTACGCTGGCTATCAGGATCATGGCAAAAACGAAATAGTTTTTCATGGCTTTGGATTTTGCGTTATACTTATACCTCGAATAAGCAAAAGACTTGCCAAAAACGCATAAAATCAGAGAGCAACTCAGGATAACTGGGTAAATGAGTTGAATGCGCTCACAATCGGGTTAAAAGACGGATTAATTCTATAGATGGACGCTTTCTGCAGCATCCAGCCGGATAGCCTTCTCATAGAACCATTGAGCGGTATAAAGATCAAACAGGGCCATTCCTACGAGTTTAAACAGGGTGGTCCTGGTGGTATCAGCCGAAACTTTTCCTTCAATAAGCGAACCGAGTGGAATAACCTGCTTTTGCTTCAGAAGCCCCATTTCAATCGGGTGGATAAGATCACCGGATTCCTCCAAAGCAAATCTTACATCGACAAAGCAATGATCGATTAATTTAAACAAAGAATCAGGCAGTTCGCGCATCTGAGGTTTATAGGAACCAATGGCTATCAGATGTTTATTGATCAGTAATGCAGGATCATCGGCAAGGACCGGTTTATTTGAGTTAGTTGCCGTGATTATTATTTCCGAGCGCTCCATTAGCTCTTCACTCGTATTCACCCTGATCAGCTCAACTTCAGGTAATGAGGAACCCAGACATGAGATAAATACTTTAGCACGTTCCGCATATTTGTCCAGTATATATACTTTCTCTATAGGGCGCACGGTGCAGGCGGCCAGTATCTGATGCATCCCCTGAACTCCGGCACCAATAAGCCCCAGCGAGCTTACATTTTCGGGGGTTGTGTACCGGATCCCGGCAGCGGAAACAGCTGCTGTCCTTATAGCTGTGAGTTTTGCTCCGTTAAGTATTGCAATGGGCTCGCCGGTTTCCCCATTATTCAAAACAACTATTCCTTTTATTACCGGCTCATTTCTGGACGGATTATCAGGAAACATGCTTACTAATTTCGTACTGAAATACTTACCGCTTTGAGCAGGCATCAAGAGCAGTGTATTATTGGAAAAACCCATGCTAATTCTGTCAGGCTGAACGAAATTGCCTTCTTCATAAGCAATCATGGCTTTAATCATATGATCGATCAGACTATTCCAATCTGTCATTTGCGCCAAGGCAGATTCATTGATAACTAACATAAAAATCTATTTATTTTAACTTTTTATCAGGATTATTAACTACAGCTTCCATTCGTCGGGCAGTAGGAGTATCAGAGAGGCCACAAATCGCCGTGCATCGGAGAGAAGCAGGCATAAGCCGTCCAACCTCCAGCATCGTTATAATCGTTTCATTTAGTGGTATAACAGCATCCATTCCACCCAATATCATATTGGCAGATGTCAAAGCATTGGCAGCGGCGTTGGCATTTCGACTCAGGCAGGGAATCTCAACGCGGTTTGCAATCGGATCACAAACCAGGCCCATAACATTCTGCAGGGCCAGCGAGGCAGCATCAAAAGCTTGCTGAGCGGTTCCACCTGTCATTTCCACTAGTCCTGCAGCAGCCATAGCTGCTCCGGCTCCGGTTTCTGCCTGGCAGCCGGCAACTTCAGCAGCAAAGGTGGCATCCATGGCAATGAACAATCCGACCAGTCCGGCTGACCAAAAGCCCCGGGATAGGGAATCATGATTATTCTGGTAATCCGCAAGTCCAATCAGGCATCCCGGCAATCCTCCGCAGGCGCCGGCGGTTGGAGCTGCGACTACGACACCCATGCTGCTTTTGACTTCCATCAGGGAAGTGGAATAGGCAATCATAGTATTCAGCGGACCAGCCTCAATGAGCAACCCTTTCTTCAGCTTTTCAACAAATCCGGGTGATTGCGACCCGATCAGGCGATCGGCATACCTGGTTCCTTTGAGGCCAATGTCAATACTCTTTCTCCAGATGTCAATCAGATTATCCATCATTCCCTTGAGTTCAATAACAGAATATCCAGACCGGGCAGACTCAAACATTACTGCCAGCTCACTTGCCGGAAGGGTCATGAGGGCAGGTGACTCCAATAACTCGTGCAGGCTGGAAAAAGGCAGCGAAGAATTCTTCATGCCAGGTATGGGCATTACAGGTTTCAGCAACCGCCAGAAGCTGAAACATCGGTCAAAATCAGGATAATGAGACATCAGTTGCGGCAACGCAGAAAACCGGTAGATGACAGCATGAAGTGTTCCATCAGTTGTCCAGTCGGATCCTGAATATTCAGGAATGACGGTCATCCTATCATCAATTTCCTTCCGCCGCACGCAATCTGTATCATCTCTGAGAATGCCAAATAAACAAGCGTCATCACCCAGGAGATTCACGGGGAAACCCATGAGGTCAGTAACCTTTATCATCCCACCGCCTGTTGAAAGGGCCATGGCTGTATAAGTATCTCCCTTATTGTCGATGATAGTGCATTTATAGGTGTTGGGATGATCAGCCGGATAGTCTGTTACCTGAAAGGTTATATGAATCTCTGATCTTTCAGCAATATTCAATGCATCAGGCATATCAGGATCCAGAATATCCATTCCGGTAAGGCCGGTCGCCAAACCCAAATCCGATCCCTGGGTTTCATGGGTTGTTGCCAGACTGCCTTCTTTATGAAATTCAAACAAGGCCGAC
Source organism: uncultured Bacteroidota bacterium (assembly GCA_903832165.1). Taxonomy (GTDB): domain Bacteria; phylum Bacteroidota; class Bacteroidia; order Bacteroidales; family UBA12481; genus UBA12481. The sequence goes on from CAILAQ010000545.1 coordinate 4,626, forward strand.
TTGATGGACTCTCCGGCAAGGTCCTTCAACAATAAGCCAATACGATAGGAACCGGCTGTGTGTGAACTGGAAGGTCCCCTCATCACAGGTCCCAGAACATCGTTGAAAATGGTTGGTGTAGTTATTCGCATAATTTACCCGTCTGTAAAACAATCGCACAAGGTA
>CAILAQ010000546.1 GCA_903832165.1 uncultured Bacteroidota bacterium
CTCTGGTGAGAAAATCGTAATAATACCAGATTTCACTCTTAATATCACCCTCGTTATCGAAGGAACGGATCACTTTTAATTTGTCCTTAATTTGCAGGCCTCCCGGTCGCCTTACCATAGAACCGGTCACGGTTTCCATCAGAAGCCGACTGTCTGCACCATATGTCCATTCGGTACAGAGATATTCTGTTAATGTTCCTGAGCCTTTACTGATCACCGATAATACAACTTTGCCAGAATCATTGTACTCCCTCTTTTCCTGGTAAACTGCTCTCCAGCTTGTTGCTGAAATTTTTTGAAAATCGGTGGTTTGGATCATGTTGCCTGCAGAATCAAAAACATTCTCAATTTTATGCCGGCCATTCTCCTTCCACACGTAGTTATTATTGCTCAGCGTCCAGTTGAAGTCTGCAATTTCCGTTTTAATACCGACCGAATCAAAGTACCACTCTGTTTTCATCTGATTAACCCAGTTCCCGGAGCTATCCACCCAGGTCTGCCGAAGGTCCAGCGTTTTCCTTCCAAGGGAATCAAATTCAAAGATTCGGTTCTCAAAATGGAGCCAGATGTTCAGGGAAGCATCCAAGCGGTTTGAAACAGTTGATATCACTTGCCCCTTTTCATTATATCCATACTCCTGCCCAAAATCCGGAATCCATTCATTTTTCTGACGATTCCAGATACTCGAAAGGTTAGACATTTTTCTGTCATGTTCATCGTAAACATTTTCAGATTGCCCTGCCGGTAACCAACCAAGCTGATAACCCCACCATTCGAAGGTGGATGTTTTAATGCGATTGCCTTTGGCATCGTAAGTGTATTCATGCCTTCCGCGATTACTCAAGCACTCCTCACATGGGAACGCCGATCCTTCCCAGCGCTTGTTGGTCGCATCCCAATAATAGTAAGAATGCGAAATTTTCTGACCGCCGGCGTTGTATTCTTCCTGAATCTTATAGCCGTTCACCGAATCCCTGCCTGACGGATAATAATAGGTCACCACCGATTCAAGCAACTTCTGCGCCCCGAGATTTCCGGTGAGGCAAAAGGCACCAACGGTCAGAATGCAATAACCTCTGATGGTTTGGGCAAGTAACATGGTGTAATTAATCTGGTGTGTACCCAAAGTTACAGATTTATCCGGTTAAAGAATAGCAGAAAGGAGTATATGTGTTTTCCTACCAAGGATTCTGACAGCTTTCCCGGTCCGAAAATCCAGCAAATAATTTTATCTTTGAATTATGAATCTGATCGAACAACATAGAAATCATGTTATTGAACTTTGCGAGCAGCACAAGGTCAAGGAACTCTATGCTTTCGGCTCTGTTTTACGGGAGGATTTTAAATCATCGAGTGATATAGACCTGCTCATTCAGTTTGCCAATGTCGATCTGATGGATTATTTCGACAATTATATGGATTTAAAAGAAGCATTCGAAAAAATATTTGGTAGGCCGGTCGACCTTGTCGAAAACCAGGCAATAAGGAATCCTGTTTTCCGTAAAGTGGTCGATCGGGATAAAAAGCTGGTTTATGAACGAAAAAGTACTTAAAAGTCTTTATGACATTCAATTGGCAATAGCTGAGACAGATTCGTTCATAGAAATGATTCCCAATGATTTTGAAGAATATGGCCGTCACTCTGTCATTAAAAGGGCTGTTGAAAGAAACCTTGAAATCATTGGGGAAGCAATGCACCGGATCTTATTAGAGGATCCGGCTTTTCCGCTCGACAATGCCAGACGTATTTATGGACTTAGAAATCAGATCATTCATGGTTATGACACTATTTCTGATGAAATAATCTGGGCTATACTTCATAATCACCTCCCAAAGCTCAAGGCAGAAGTGTCTGATCTGATCAATCAGACACCTTGATCGTATAAATCCAAATAGATATCGAGTTAGAAATGGATTCTGGTATCTGATTAATTTATACCTTTTATTCAGCCATTGTTACTTTCCCCCACGTTACCCGTTATAACTTAAAACTAAACTCCTTCATGGAACCAAAATCGCTATGGCTATTTAAAAGAGCAATCCGGAGTATTTTTTTCCTGATGATATTCTCACTTTTCGCCTCAGCCCTTTTTGCCCAGAAATTCACCATCAGCGGAACCGTGGAGGATAAATCATCCGGGGAGCGACTCATCAATGCCAATGTATACGATCCCGTTAGTATTCGCGGAGTAATCACGAATAATTACGGCTATTACAGCATTACCTTACCCGCCGGACCGGTTCGTCTCACCTGCTCTTATGTGGGTTTCAAGCCTCACGAAATCAATATCAGTCTAACCCGCGATACGGTAATCAACCTGAAACTGGAGCCGTCAACCAGTCTGGCAGAAGTAACCATAACCGGAAAACCATCCACCGCCGCCCTTCGGAGTACCCAGATGAGCATGACCGAGTTGAGCAGTAAAACCATTGAGAAAATTCCCGCACTACTCGGTGAAGTGGATGTGCTGAAGGCGCTTCAGCTGCTTCCGGGAGTGAAATCGGGAACCGAAGGATCCAGCGGGATTTATGTGAGAGGCGGCGGACCCGATCAGAATCTGATCCTCCTCGATGGGGTTCCCGTGTATAATGTGAACCACCTTTTCGGATTCTTTTCGGTATTCAACTCCGATGCCATTCAATCCGTTAAGCTGATTCAGGGCGGTTTCCCGGCTCGCTACGGCGGCAGGCTTTCCAGCGTTCTCGATATCCGGATGAAGGAGGGGAACAACCAGAAATTAGGTGTGGAAGGAAGCATAGGTCTCATAGCCTCGAGGTTGACGGTGGAAGGTCCGGTAATCAAAAATAAATCCTCTTTTATTGTCTCAGCACGCCGCACTTACATCGATCTGCTCGCTCAGCCGGTGATTGCGCTGATGGCTAAGCAGAGTAACCAGACCGGATCATCAGGAGGCTATTACTTTCAGGATTTTACTGCCAAAATCAATCATAAATTCTCCGACCGCAGCCGTCTGTTCCTCAGCGCTTATTCCGGACGCGACAAAGCTTATATCAAAACCCGGGAAACGGAAACCGATATGCTGCAAAAGATGGATTTCGGGTTGGCCTGGGGTAACATGACCACTGCACTGAGATGGAACTATGTATTGACTCCCAAACTGTTCAGCAACACTACCCTAACCTACAGTAAATATGATTTCCTGACCAGCATGAATGCCAGTCAGACGGTAAAGGACACCACGGCCGGGGAATCGGTTTTTTCGTATGCCTCCGGAATCAGGGATCTCACGGCAAAGGTTGATTTCGACTGGCAACCCAGCTCCAATCATTCGGTGAAATTTGGATATGGTCATATTTTTCATCAGTTCAAACCCGGTGTCACGGTTTTTCAAATAAACCAGAACGACCTGGCAGCAAAGATCGATACCACCTTTGGAAACAAGAACATCAACGCCCAGGAAATGGATCTTTACGTTGAAGATGACTGGCAGATTGGTACGCGACTGAAAATCAATGCCGGTCTGCATGGAGCGGCATTCAAAGTTCAGGATTCTACCTATCTGTCCCTTCAGCCCCGGATCTCCGCGCTTTTCATGTTGAATGAGAACTGGAGCCTGAAAGCAGCTTATTCGCATATGACGCAGCATATTCATCTTCTCACCAATTCAACCATCGGATTGCCCACCGACCTGTGGGTCCCGTCCACAGCACTTATCAAGCCTCAGAAATCGATTCAGTATGCCATTGGTACCGTTTGGAATCCCGGCAAAGGATATGAGCTCAGTATCGAGGGATACTACAAAACCATGGAAAACCTCATCGAGTACAAGGAGGGTTCCAGTTTCTTTGCCCTGGGAGGCAGCTGGGAGGATAAGCTGGAATTTGGCCGGGGCGTGGCCTATGGGGCTGAATTCCTGCTCCGTAAAACTGATGGAAACACAACAGGCTGGATCGGCTATACCCTCTCCTGGTCGAACCGCAAGTTCGAAAACATCGGATTCGGTGAATGGTTTCCCTACCGGTACGACCGCAGGCATGACATTTCCATTGTCGTCAACCATAAGTTCAACAACCGCATCGATATCGGAGCCA
>CAILAQ010000547.1 GCA_903832165.1 uncultured Bacteroidota bacterium
CCACCGCCGCCGCCACCCATTCTCATTCCCATACGGGCAAGGTTCGGACTCAGAAAAGTATAAACATCATAAAAGCCCGGCTTTTGGATAATTGTTCTCCATTGTACAGAAATATCACCTTCACCAGACTTCATATAAACAGCAGACCTGATAAAATCGCCATAGAAGCCTGACTGAATAATCGGAGTCCAGAATGTCGGAGGCCTCCAGGAACGCATGCTCTCATATGGCACGTCCGGATTTTTCGCATTAATCTTTAACCATTTCACCATCCGGCTTACCGTTGCAGCGCCTACCATAGAGAAACCGGTATCTTCATTATCAACAACGATCTCACCTGGTTCACTCATGGTTAAAATCAGGGGAACGCTTTTCATGCCTTCCATCGGCTCATAGCCTTTGATCTGTTCAAGCTTTGGAAAAGGATAGCTGATATTATTTGGTAAATTGGTTGATATCATGGTATTTACAGACATAGCCCTTGGCTGGTCATCGAGAACATAGCCAATTTGAAAGGCGGACCCAGCAGGTACTACGAGGAATTTATCCGTTGCAGCATTTCTGCCGGCAAGCGCAAAACTGGCACCGCCTCTTCCGCCGCCACCGCCTCCGCGTTGGCCCATACCACCCATACCACCCCTGCCACCTGCACGAAGAGTAATCTGCACCAAGCCACTCTCTTTGGATGGATTTGATACATCATATAATAACTGGTATCGGGTACGATCATCCTGCTGTACTTCAACAACGCGAACATGGCCGATAAGATATCCCGGCAACTGATCCGTATTGAACCATTTATTTGCTAATGAATCTGCATTGAAATTAAACTTTGATTTAAAATCAGCTGTAAAATCCTCAAAATCAATGGTTTTATATTGCGATTTTGCGATTTCCTCCAGAATAAACGGCATAAATTCCACTGACCCGGCAACCGCCTCGAGGTAGGTAAAGAAATATTTTCCCTTGGCATCGATAACCTGACGCAAAGCCAGATTATCCATATCTGTACTCAGAAGCTTTTTAAATGATTTCTTCTGCAACTCAACATTGGCTTGTTCGGCAGCACTTAATGCGCTTGTCCCCATTCCAAATCCGCCCATTTGAGTATCGCCGGTATTACTTAAATAAGCTTCCAAAGCGATATTCAGAACCGGATACTGATCAGATCCCAGATGATTAACAAAGGTGAAGAAGTTTGGGAAAAGTGAGAACTTCTTGTCAGTATCTGTCGACATCGAAGGGCCACTCATATTAAATGACATTCGATTGTCGGAGGCGCCTGGTTGGAAATTCTCTGAAATAAAATTCCGGAGTACCCGAAGCTGAATTTCCTTTTCTGACATTGACTCTTCTCTTTCTTTTGCGCTCTTTCTGGATTGACGAAGTTCCTGTGCGAATCCTGAACGGCTAAGCATACCACCCATTTCCGGCAGGAAAATCATCTCGGGCTGCAGGAAATCCCGATTTTTGATCCACAACCTGGAATAGGCATAAAATTGCGCCGGCACCTCAATCAACCTGAGTCTTGGATAAGCATATTTTAATCCGAGCCTTCGTTCCAGATCCTGTTTCATATCCCCAATAAACTTTGGAAGTGTATCGGATATGGAGTCAAGGACTTTAGTAAAATAATCGTGATTTTTAACGATATTCAATTCAAAATCAACTCCTCCGGCTTTCAAGGTTGCAGGCTTATATGCACCAATAACCAGCGTCATCCCTGATAAAGGTTTTTCCGGACTAAACACCCAACTGCTTCCTGACTGGTCCATCTTTCCCTGCATGATCGGCTGGAGGCCGTTCTTCGTTTCCACTGAAGCTTTGAACTGGGTAAAGTTCCAGCTTGGCAAAACCGAAATGGTTGAACCATGAAGTACTCCGGGTAAAGGATACCATGCACATTCCGGAGTTAGTAAAACATATTCCGGCTCCAGAATAGCAAACCGCTTGCGAGTTGCCATCAGAAAATCTGGACCCCATTTCTCTGCAGCCTGCTCGGCCTTGATATCGAGGTTGCATGCACGTTCATCGATATTGCCTTTATAAATAAATTCCGTCTGCACACTTTGACCGGAACCAATCGCTTCAGGCAGCGTGACCAAAACCAGATGGTCTTTTCTGTCGAAAGAAGCTTTTGTACCGTTGATCATCAACTCTTCCAGCTTCAATCCCGGATTTAATGCAAATACCGTTTTGGAGATGCTCTCATGAGTCTTATTTACAAACGACATTTTCGCATCCACACTGATGGTCCGGTTGTGATGTTTAATAGTGAGATCAGCAGTTTCTGAAGTCAGAACAGGGATCTTGAAATTCTGATCGTTGAGTTTAATCATCTCCGTCCTGAAGGAGGTATCGTGTGCAGTGGTACCGGCATAAATAATAATTCCGACGATTGCTCCAATACCTAATGTCAGGGTAAGAATCCATGATAGGGAGGAATGAAACTTCGACTGTGGAAGTCGTTTCATCAAAAGAATGCTTCCTGAAATAAATGACAGACCCAGCATTAAATATATCCCCCTCTGCAATAAAAGTCGTGCTTCAAATCCAAACCCGATCATATCTGAATGGACCATGGGCAAACGGAACCCCTGATAATCAAAGATAAAATCGAATTTATCCATTCCAAAGAACATCACCATTCCGGTATATCCCAGAAGAATAACCAGTGCAATAGCCTGGTTTTTCAACAATGACATAACCATGAATGATAATCCTAAAATAAAAATCAGGGAAGGGATACTGATGATCAGCGGATAATAAAAATAAGCCATCCAGTTGACTTGAACATCTCCCATTACCAAGTTGATTATCAGGGCAAGAAGAAGTACCAAAAGGTTCAAAACCAGGAAAACGGTCAGGATACCTAAAGTCTTCCCCCATATATAATCCCAGTTACTCATGGAGCGGGTAAAAATAACTTCAGAGGTATCCAGCTTCTTATCCCGTTTCAAAAAGTCCAGAGCCAGAAACATGGCAATAAAAGCCTGCGTAAGGCTCAGAATCAGGACATTGAAATAAGGGACATTGGCAGCAATCGACTTGACATCCCATTTTCCACCGGTATCACTTAAAACATTGATATTCATCACCAGAAGCACCAATAATATCAAACCGGTAAATATTCTGAAGAACCAGCTTCTGAAAAGCACCAGCATTTCAAACCATGCAATTGTTCCGATAATTCTGATAGTTTTCATGATCAATACAATAATTGCGGTTGATTTAATACCAGTTCCATAAAATAGACATAAGCATGCTCAAGGTTCGGTTCAATTGGAACTGAAGGATAATTACCTGTATGCTCAGCCACTACCTGAACATCCCAACCATTAATGGAAGGAATGGTAGAAATTACATTATATTTTTCTTTAACATCCTCAAACTCGCGGTTTGAGACGTTCATCTGGAACACGTGACCACGGGCTTGTGCAACCAGGTCATCCGGGGCTCCGTTAAAAACCAGCTTGCCTTTTTCGAGCAG
>CAILAQ010000548.1 GCA_903832165.1 uncultured Bacteroidota bacterium
AGGCAACCATGATAAATCAGAAAACAAAAATTTTACATTCCACTTTAATACGGATTCCACAGGCTTTGATCATGCATTATCAACCTCACCCGGAAGCATCTACTCATTCGTATACGGCAATGCTCTTTTTCTTGCTTTCAGTTTTGAGGATTACGACAAACCAGGCTATTTGGATGCACTTGCAAATTGGATGAGAAGCCAGGTTGTTAAACATCCGGAAGTAAAATGGAGAATTGCCTATTATCATAAAACCATTTACACGGGTTCATCCAGCCATCAGTCAGATTCCGACAGCAAAATCATACGCGACAGAATAGCTCCACTCTTTGATAGTCTTAAAATAGATCTTGCCTTGCAGGGACACGACCATATCTACGAAGTGATTGGACCGGTGAAAAACAAACAGATCGTTCCTGGAACAATTAAGAACCAGCAACAAGTTCCGGTTGATCCCCGCGAAAATATCACTGGCCGCATGAATGGGGAATTTGATGTTAAAGACGGCACTGTATATTTTCTCAACAACTCTTCAGGCCGAAAAAAATACGAGCCCAGAACAAAAGCCCAAATGGAATCTGAGGAGGCTAACCTAGGGATTAAAAATTACTTCGGATTATTTGCCGGTCGGTTTGGTCAGACAGGTCGGCCAACTTTCAGCAATATTAAAGTAACCAGGAATACAATTACACTGACAACATTCGAAGTCAGTGATACCGGTATTCCTTCCCTCTTTGATGAAATAAAACTTGTAAAATAAGCAAGGAGCAAAGCTTTACGGGTATTTCCATACAATTTTACAAATAAAGAAATTCTATGGCAGCAGTAGGTACATTACTTAGCAGTGTCATTCGTCAGGGAAGTGAAAATTTAAAGCGCAAACAAAAGACCGGCCTGGATGCACAGCGCAAAACTCTGGTTCAACTACTTAATCGCGCAAGGAAGACAGAATTTGGCAAGTCTTATGGTTTTAGTAAGATTCTGGAGGCCAATAACCCCGTAACCAAGTTCCAGCATAAGGTTCCGATATATAATTATGAAACAATCTATAATGAATGGTGGCACAAACTCCTGAACGGGAAGCATAAAGATGTTTGCTGGCCGGGAAAAGTGAAATATTTCGGTTTGACCTCGGGTACTTCCAACAATTCATCTAAACGAATACCCATAACAAAAGATATGATGCATGCTATCCGGAAAGTCGGAATCCGGCAATTGCTTGCGCTATCAGAGTATGATCTTCCACCAAGGTTTTATGAAAAATCCGTTTTGATGGTTGGAGGATCAACTTCATTAAAGAAGATACAAAGCTATTTCGAGGGTGATCTTAGCGGTATAATGGCTGGAAGATTGCCTTTTTGGTTCGATAATTTCTACAAACCGGGTAAACCGATCGCCAAGGAGAAGGACTGGACAACCAAGATCGATAGAATGGTTGCCAAAGCACCTGACTGGGATATTGGAGGAATATCGGGAGTGCCGGCATGGGTGCAAATACTTATTGAGAAAATAATTGAAAAGTACCAATTGAAAGATATTCATGAGATATGGCCGAATTTTAAAGTCTTTGCGCATGGCGGTGTTTGTTTTGAACCATATAAAAAAAGCTTCAGTCAACTCCTTGGCAAAGAGGTGGTTTATCTCGAAACCTACCTGGCCTCTGAAGGGTTTCTAGCTTTTCAGAATGAGAAGGATTCGGATATGGAACTCGTGCTCGACAATGGGATCTTCTTTGAGTTTATTCCATTCGACGGCCGGAATTTCGACTCTGAAGGAAAATTATCGGAAAATCCGGAAGTTTTAACAATTAACGAAGTTGAAGATGATTGCGAATATGCTTTGCTGATTTCCACTTGTGCAGGAGCCTGGAGATACCTGATCGGCGACACTATCCGCTTTACGGACAAATCTAAAGCTAAAATGGTTATAACCGGCCGGACCAAACACTTTCTCAGCCTTTGTGGAGAGCACCTGTCAGTGGACAATATGAACCGGGCAGTCAAAGAGGTATCAGAACAGATGGGCATTGATATTAAAGAATTTACCGTTTCCGGCATATCTCATGAAGGCCTGTTTGCACATAAATGGTACCTCGGAACCGATAATATGGAAATCGATAAAAATGAACTTAAAGAAAGATTGGATCATACTCTTAAATTGCTGAATGATGACTATGCTGTGGAACGAAAGGCTGCACTGAAAGAAATATTTGTCGAATTATTGCCCAATCAGGTTTTCAATGATTTCCTCAAATTCAAGGGAAAAGAGGGCGGTCAGCATAAGTTTCCGAGAGTTATGAAAGGTTTGTCAAAGGATTGGGAATCCTATACAGATCAATGGACCACTATCACCATGCACTCTGGATAATCTAATATACAAATTAACTCAACCATGGGAAAAATAAAAGTTTTGTTCGTATGTGTGCACAATTCTGCACGAAGTCAAATGGCGGAATCGTTTCTGAATCAATTGGGAGGAGATCAGTTTGTTGCTGAGAGCGCCGGTCTGGAACCAGGTGTTCTCAATCCCATTGTTATTGAAGCAATGAGTGAGATCGGACTGGATATCTCAAAAAACCCTACCAAAAGTGTATTCGATCTGTTTATCCAGGGACGAATTTTTCACTTTGTAATTGCAGTTTGCGATGGTGCAAATGCGGAGCGTTGTCCGATTTTTCCAGGCATAACGAAAAGGATAGGCTGGTCGTTTGAAGATCCTTCCTCATTTGAAGGAACCCACGAAGAAAAGCTAGCCAGAACGAGAAATGTTCGTGACAGCATCAAAAACGAAGTTGAGGAGTTTATAAAGACGCACCAGCTTTTCAGCTTTTAAAGGATAAACTTTCCTTATCCCTTTTTGTTCAACTTATAAAAGTAATAGGAATGAAAAAGGCTATTTGTAATGGAGGTTGCAAAAAGGGTGACTGCAATGGTGACTGCAAAAGAAAAAAAACCAAGAAAAAATCCGGGAAAAAAAACAAAAAGTAGATTTGTTTCCCGATTAAGAAACTTTTACCTTTAATAATTATAAAATTGACACAGTCAAATAATTATCAAAATGGACAATGAAGTTTTAAAAACCGACGGTGTAAAGAACACTCCGGTCCCAGCTGCCAAGCCAGTTTCTAAACCAGCTGTTAAAGCAGTTGCTAAACCAGTTACCAAATCAACCTCAAAATCGGTTGCCAAACCAGTTGCCAAGCCGGTTGCCAAGCCGGTTATTGCTCCTGTTGCCAAATCAGCTACCAATTCAGCTGTCAAATCACCTGATAAAAAAACAGCCAAAAAAGGAGCCAAAGTGAAAGCTCCTAAATCAGAAGTTCTCAAGGTAAAAAAACCAAAGCGTGAAAAGATCAGCTATGAATTGCGTATCGATCTATTGGGCAAAGCAATTAAAAAAGCCAGAAAAGAACGCAAGCTTACACAAAAAGAACTCGGACAACTTGTAGGTGTGAAAAAGGCACAAATCTCCAAACTCGAAAACAGCCTGACCGACGCCCGGTTCGAAACGATCATCAAAGTATTTAAAGCATTAAATGTGAAGGTTAACTTCAGTGTGCAGTTGATGGATCAAATTATTACGCTGGGCTGATAGTTTCCCCTCGCAAATTAGAAGATGGATATCAGCGAATATAAAATCGAAAGCCATTCCGAGCTGAAGCTTGCCGACATTAAAACCAATAGCAGCGGATCGTTTGACTTAAGAGAGGATGCCGAAAAGCGCCTGACGGAAAACATTCAGAAAATGAATGAATTTCAAAACAAGCTTTACGCTCAGAATAAGTATGCTTTACTGATTATTATTCAGGCCATGGATACCGCAGGCAAGGACGGAACCATCAAACATGTGATGTCGGGTTTGAATCCACAAGGCACTCAAGTCCACAGTTTCAAGCAACCTTCCGTGGAGGAATTGAATCATGATTATCTTTGGCGGGCAGTCAAATGCCTGCCTGAACGCGGATCCATCGGCATTTTCAATCGTTCATACTACGAGGAAGTATTGGTGGTTCGCGTTCATGATCTGATAAAAAAGCAAAATATTCCGGCAGAACTTATTACTGACAACATCTGGAAAGATCGCTACCGTCAGATCAAGGATTTTGAACGGTACTTGTTCGAGAACGGAACGTTGGTGTTAAAATTCTTTCTTCATATTTCCAAGGAGGAACAAAAGAACCGATTGATCGGACGGATTGATGATAAAGCCAAGAATTGGAAATTCTCCCCTGCAGATATTACGGAACGCCAATTTTGGGAGGAATACCAGAGCTGTTATCAGGAGGCTATTAGCGAAACCACGACCAACAACGCCCCCTGGTACGTTATACCTGCTGATAAAAAATGGTTTGCCCGCTTATTGGTATCGGAAGTGATTGTTCAGACCCTTGAATCCTTAAAGCTTAAGTATCCCAAGGTGGATCAGGAACAGTCAAACGCGCTGAAGGATCTCAGAGAGCAGCTGACCAATGACCTGATTTAATCTGGTTTTTCAGCTTACTCTTGTTTGGCTGTCAGATATTCATAGAATCCCGATTGAGCGCTGAAAGGCACTTCACCAGGCTGTGAACGGTATGCATTAGTCAGGCCCTGGTCGAGGATGCGCGCCTTTACATTGTCGTTCCACTGAATTTCAAAAAAGTCATGCAGCTCTTGTTTCAGTTCCGGATCAATGATCGGACAGGTTACCTCCAACCTGCGGTCTAGATTACGACGCATCAGGTCGGCAGAACTAATATAGCAAAGTTCTTCTCCCTTGTTACCAAACATATAGAGACGGGTATGTTCCAGATAGCGATCGATAATTGCCATCGAGTGAATATTACGGGTCTCAGGTTTGCCAGTCCCGGTTATGGGGCAAAACATACCTCTTACATTAAGGCGAATCTCAACTCCTGCGCGACTCGCTTCATACAGGGCTTTTATTATATCCTGATCCACAAGATTGTTCAGTTTAAAATGGATATATGCCCTATGTCCTTCCCTTGCCCACTGCATCTCCTTTTTAATCAGCTGGGTAATGGCCTTTCGCATTTTAAACGGTGAAAGCAGAAGATGTTTATACGCTCCTATTTCAAAGTTCTGATTGATAAAATTAAAAGCCTGATCCACCTCCTTGGTGATACCCGGGTGAGCTGTCATCAGCGTCACGTCGCTGAATACTTTTGAGGATTCTTCATTAAAATTACCCGTTCCGATTGCTGCATAGCGTACGTCCTTGTTCTTTTCACGACGCGTAATCAAACATAACTTTGCATGCACTTTCAATCCGGGAACACCGAAAACGACTCTTGCACCTTCCTCATGCAGGATTGCAGAATAATCAATGTTTGATTTCTCATTGAATCTGGCCTGCAATTCAATGACTGCCGTAACTTTTTTACCGTTCCGGATAGCATTGATCAGCGCGTTGATTACGTTTGAATTATTTGCCAGCCGGTACAAGGTGATCTTAATCGATTTAACCTTCGGGTCAATTGACGCCTCACGCAGGAGATCTATAAAATGGTTGAAAGAGTGATAAGGAAAATGAATTAACAGGTCCTTTTCGCGAATTATTGGAAAAAACCGCGCAAATGCCTTAACCCTGGGGTGTGACAAAGCAGGCATAGGATGATAAACCAATCGGTCTGATCCCAGGTTTGGCAGATTAATAAAATCCTTCAGGTTATGATAGCGGCTTCCGGCGATAAATGCATCATTACCACGAAGCCGAAGG
>CAILAQ010000549.1 GCA_903832165.1 uncultured Bacteroidota bacterium
CAAGCTGGAAGACTGGCAGATCAACGGTGCGAATTACGCTATGTACCCTCCGATGGCAAAGCCATATAAACCATTGGGTGAATGGAATCATCTGCTTCTTGTTGTAAATGGCAACGATGTCACTCAAATATTAAACGGAGAAGTGGTAGTTCATTATGTCAAGAATAGTGACGAGTGGATGAAGCTTCGCAACAGTGGTAAATGGTTGAATTTCCCGGATTGGGGAAAATTCGATGAAGGTTATATCTCCCTGCAAAATCACGGAACCAAGGTCTGGTACCGCAACATCAAGATAAAAGAACTTTAAACAGATAAATCTCAAACCATGACTTCCACCAATTTCTCACGTCGCAAATTTCTAAAGAATACTGCGATTGCCACAGTTGGAATTTCTGTAATACCAAGTAATACGGTTAGTGGATTGGGACATAAGGCACCCAGCGACAAGCTCAATATTGCCGGTATCGGTATTGGTGGCAAAGGTCATCCCAACCTTGTCGGCATGTCGACCGAGAATATTGTTGGGTTATGCGATGTAGACTGGAAATATGCGGACAAGTGTTTTTCGGAATTTCCAAAAGCAAAAAGACATTGGGACTGGAGGAAAATGTTTGATGAGATGGGCAGTTCCATTGATGGAGTGATGGTTGCTACTGCCGACCATAGTCATGCCGGAATAGCTGCTACTGCCTTATCGATGGGGAAACATGTATATTGCCAGAAACCCCTTACGCACTCGGTATATGAATCGCGGCTTTTGACCAGGCTTGCAGCCAGTAAAAAGGTTGCTACACAGATGGGGAATCAAGGCAATTCAGGCCATGGAGTCAGGCAGATTTGTGAGTGGATTTGGAACGGAGAGCTCGGCGAAATCAAAGAAGTGCATGCCTGGACTGACCGGCCAATATGGCCACAGGGTTTGCAACGCCCGACCGAGGTAATGGCTGTGCCAAAGACCCTGGATTGGAACCTGTTTATCGGTCCTGCAAAATCGCGTCCCTATCATGAGGCCTATACTCCATGGAACTGGAGGGGTTGGTGGGATTTTGGCACCGGGGCTTTCGGCGACATGGCCTGTCATGTTCTGGATCCGGTTTTCCAATCGTTGAAATTAGGATATCCTGATAAGGTTCAGGGTAGTTCAAGCCTTATCAACACAGAGTCAGCACCACAGGCCGAATCTGTTAAGTTTTCGTTTCCGGCCAGGTTGAACCTGCCAAAGGTTGGTATGCCGGCCATGGACTTACATTGGTATGACGGAGGATTACTCCCTTCGGTCTTCGAGATGCTTCCTGAAGGCGAAAATTTAATGGCTGATGGATTAGGGGGCTGTCTGTTTATCGGATCGAAGGATACGCTAATTTGCGGATGCGGCGGGTTTAATGCACGCCTTTTATCAGGCCGCATTCCCCAAGTAGCACCCTATTTGCAGCGCATTCCAGGAGCCGTTGGATATGTTGATGGACCCCACGAACAGGATTGGATCAGGGCATGTAAAGAATCACCCGAAAGCAGGCGGGAGGCTACTTCAAATTTTGCTTATTCCGGACCTTTTAACGAAGCAGTACTTTTAGGCGTATTGGCCATCCGGCTGCAGGGACTGAATAAGTCGCTGAATTGGGATGCAGAGAATATGAAGTTCACGAATATATCTGAAAATGAGGAACTAAAGATTGTCACACTGGAGGAATTTAAGGTTATTGACGGTCACCCGAACTTTAACACCAAGTATGCCAAGTTCAACGCACTGGAATGTGCAAATGAATATATAAAACACACCTATCGCGATGGCTGGAAATTACCCAGTATGCCATAAAAGATAAGGATTGAATTGAATTATAAATAATTAACAATACATATAATATGAAGTTCACCACATTATTATTGTCGTTGGTTCTGGCAACCACATCTGCGTTTGCTCAGGTAACCTTGCCATTGACTGGTCATCCTGACAGCAAAAACTGGAAGAATCTTTTTAAGGAAGATTTATCGGATGCTGAATTCGTTCCCGGTATCTGGACCTGTGAAAAAGGGGTGTATACTGCCACTGAAGACCAGATAATATTTTCGAAGGTTGAGTACGAGAATTTCGTTGTGGATCTTGAATTCAATGTTGAGCCGGGCGCCAACAGCGGTGTAGTGGTATATTGTACAGATAAGAAGGACTGGATCCCTCATTCTGTTGAGGTTCAGATTCTGGATGACGATAATGAAAAATGGGCTACTGTTCCCGGCACCTGGAAATGCGCCTCCATCTTTGGTCATTTGGCACCTTCTGAAAAAGTTGTCAAAAAGCCGGGTGAATGGAGCAGGATGACGATTGCATGCAAAGGCAAAATGGTCTATGTGGTATTAAATGGAAAGCCTGTTATCACCATGGATATGGCAAAATGGACCAGTGCCAATAAGAATCCTGATGGAAGTGAGATTCCGTCATGGTTGAGCACCCCATTTTCAGAACTCGCCAATAAAGGTTATGTTGGCCTGCAGGGCAAGCATGCCGGGGCCAAAACCTATTACCGGAACGTCAAGATCAAGGCGCTATAGGAAAGATCCTTATTACTCAGATCGCTTGACTAGTTCCTTGATATCCAGAGAGATTGGTTTACCAACGATTTTGCCGTCTCTAACAGAAACTGCCCGGATTCTTGTTGCACCTTTTGGTACCTCAATCGGGGTAAAGTAGTGTGGGTAATATCGATCAGGAAAACTTTCATCGAAGGAATAATACACTCCCAATCCTTTTATTTCTGTCCTGATCGATATTTTACTTTTTCCATTATCGCTGATCATGGTAATTATCGGATCATATGCGCTGCGTGAATAGTTCACTTGTTCACGATCAAAGCGATCAAATTGATCCTCCATTCGAGAAACAAATCCATCCCAATGCCGCAGGGAAGCCGGAGACCAAAGAACTTCAGCAAGAGCCAGACCCCGGGGCCAGGTCATATATTCTGCATGGCGCAAAGTAGCGACTGATTCAGTCCAGAGATTACCTTGACCACCCAGTATGAGTTTTGCGTTAACATTGGCGGGAACCGGTTCAAAATTATAAACGTCAGATAATCGAAGCATAGAATACGTTGCGGGCTCATTAGCCGGATCGCCCTGATATAAATCGAGATAGCAATTAGATGTTGGTGTCATGACCACCTGATGGCCCATTTTTGCTGCTTGTATTCCACCCTCCATGCCCCTCCAGCTCATCACTGTGGCTTCTGGAGCCAGTCCGCCTTCCAGAATTTCGTCCCAGCCAATCATTTTCTTACCCTTGGATATAAGAATCTTCTCCAGGCGTTTAATAAACCAGCTTTGCAATTCATTCAAATCGGCAATTTTCTCCCGTTTCATAAGGGCCTGACAATCCGGACTTGTTTTCCAGAAACTCTTATTGCACTCATCGCCTCCGATATGGATATAATCACCCGGAAAAAGTTGAGCCATTTCAGTAAAGACCTTATCGAGAACTTCGAAAACCACCTCTTTTCCCGGACAGAGCGAATTATCGTCGATCCCATAAAACTTACTTCCCGGGTTAACCGGATATTGCTTTCCGGTGGATGAAAGTTCAGGATAGGAAGCTATCATAGCCAGGCTGTGACCGGGCACATCAATTTCAGGCAATATGGTAACATGGCGATCAGCGGCATATTTTACGACATCACGGATCTGATCCTGAGTATAAAATCCCCCTTCGGTTGCCTTTTCATTTTCTCCCGGAGGATCAAACGACCACCACATCCCTTTACGCGGGACTCGCCAGGCACCAATTTCAGTTAGTTTAGGAAGGCTTTTTATCTCCACTCTCCAACCCTGATCATCAGATAAATGCCAATGAAATACGTTGAATTTATATTTGACCATCTGGTCGATATATTGCTTAACCTCCTGAATGGTAAAGAAATGGCGACTGACATCAAGCATTAGTCCACGCCAGGGAAATCTTGGATAATCAACAATGGAAACTGAAGGAATTTGTCTGGTGCTATCCAATATTGCTGCTAAGTCAGTTGATGAAGGTATCAGCTGCAGCAAGGTCTGCATACCATAAAATAGTCCTGCCGGCTTATTAGCGATTATTTTAATTTTTTGCGGACTAACCTCCAGTTGATAACCTTCATTACCCAAAGTTTCATCCCTTACCTCCGATAAGAGAAAATAAACAGCGGGTTTATCCGACATCGACCGGAATGAAACATGTGGTTCATATCCAAAAGTTGCCCAGCATTTTCCGAACAACACATCAGCCATTTCCCAGTTAGCTTTAGTATCCCCCGGAATTAAAAATTCAGTTTGGCTGGTTAAAGGAAAACTTCCTTCATGCCAGGTCATTGTCACTGGGATCGGTACAATTCCCGGATTTTTTGTTTTTGCGAACACAGGAACAGAGGTAAGCAACAGAACGAAAATGGCAACAGGGATCTTTAAAGACAGATGGTTCATAGATTTTTAATTTTAGACAGAGGCAAGTGTCCGTTAATGGGTACAAATATGCGTCCTTACTTTACGAATTTGGATGACAAACCTTTATAAGCCCTTGCCAGGGCAGCGATATTTCTGGAATCGCCCGTAAAACTATCCACTGGTTTGGACAGAAAGGAATCAATATCGGGCAAAAGAGAATTTGTTCCGGCTTTTGTGAATCCATATAATCCGATATTGGCTTTCATGGCACCTGGCACAATAGCTGCAGCATCCTGTTTGTTCCAGTTGGCAAGGCAGGTCAACAGGCGGGTATGCTGGCCGACCATACTTCGGATAGCCTCCACGCTTTCCAGATCGCCGCCCTCATTCATCAAAAGATCTGCTTCCTTAAACATTTGAGAACCTACGACATCTTTTCCGGTCACCTGGCAACAGGTAAGCCAGATCAGGCAATCAGGATCCGTTTTCTTTGTTATTTCATGGATTCGATTCCAACACCGGTCGATGGCTTTACGTCTGAATTGGTGCTCAATTTCGGGAGTAATTTTTTCGATACCGGGAAATGGTTCATTCATCAGTTCAGCAAACATATTTTTTTCACAATCAATCCATTTCAGTGGCGGATAAGGTTCCATGGTTGCACCAGGATTCCATAGCCAATCGATCATAAATCCATCCATTTTAGTCTTTTTGATTGCATCCGCGATAGAAGCGCACAAATAGTCGAGGTACTGAGTGGTGAACGGTATATGCGGATTCGACGGTATTCCATAGCTCAGATCGGGGTGATCAATACCCCATTTGGTATTTGCTCCGGCACAAAAATATCCGAACACCTTCATGTTTTTCTGGTGGCCCAAACGGACCATTTCAGTAAGGAAATCATATTTCAGGCCGGGCTGTTCAGGGATAATGCCATTTTTATACCAGGCATAACCGTTGCAGGAAACTGCAAAAGTCTGGATTACGTTACAACCCAGATCTTCATACCATTTGACATGCTCCGCAGGATTAGCATCTGCCCAAAGGCCTGGGCGGGGAAAGGCGTTCGGACCGCCTTCGCCCCAGTTAAAATCGATATCAAAAGCTTTGATGGGATCAGGGAAAGCAGCTTTTCTTTCACTGCAGGAAGTCAGGAGGCAAGAGGCAATCAGAACCAGGAAGGCGAATTTTCTATTCATGGGTTGATGGGTTGTAAGTAAAGTTGGCAACTTTACCTGAGGGTTAAAATCTAGCGTCTGGCATTTACTTTGCCGAGGCCGGAAACATTCTGGCGGACGACAGGATTTCCGTAATAGTCGATGGCACCTATACCTTCAACAGTGGCATCGAGTTGAGCTGTGGCCCATACAGTAGCTTTACCGACTCCGCGCAAAATGACTCTGGCCTCACGGGACTCCAGCTGCGGGCCATCGAAGCTTCCCGCACCTTTCATCGAAACATTAAGGCGATCAGTCTTACCCGACAAAGCAATGCGGCCGGCACCCGGCAGGTTAACATCAAGCAAACCGACTTCCAGTCCAGACAATACAACTTCTCCGGCTCCCTTAAGAGTAATGTACAATGATTCCGTTTTCAGCCCGGTCATTTTAACGCTGGCCGCTCCCTGCACGAAAATTCCGTCGAGATTTTTAACCATCAGGTAATATTTCAGTACACGTCCTTCCACAGCGCTGGTCACAGCACCCCAGGTTTTATCAAACCAGCCGGCATCGATATCGAGAACCAATTCACCATCTCTGATAATAGTTTTCACTGTTGACATCACATCCGGTTCGCCCTCGATACGAAGACTTTCCTCATCCCCCTGGCTGATAAACAGATGGCCGTAATCTTTTAAAAGGATTCGTCTGACATCTTTTATTTCGCGGTTTTCTGATGAAAAATTGACTGTATTCATAGCAAATTCATTTTGCCATAAAGTTAAGAACCCGATCAAGATTATTTAACTTTAGTCAAACTTTTATCCAAATGACAACAAAAAGACAAATTGAGCAATTCCTTGCCAATGAGCCAATTGCCATGGCAGGAGTATCCCGGAACCCAAAAAAATTCGGACGTCTGGCTTACGAAGAGCTTTCACGTAAAGGACTCCGGCTAATGGCAATTAATCCAAACTTAGATTCCATAAATGGATCTGTCTGTTATGCAGGGATAAAGGATCTTCCTGAAGAGGTGAGATCACTGATAGTCATGACGAAGAAAGACCAGACAGCAAAAGTTATAGAAGAAGCTTTGGCAAAAGGAATAAAAAACATCTGGATACAACAATCGTCAGAAACCCCTGAGGCGCTTGCGCTATTAAAGGGAAAAGAAGTTAATCTGATTACAAACCAGTGCATTCTGATGCATCACGAACCAAACGGCTTTCACAAATTTCATCGGAACATCAAGTCATTATTTGGAGCAATGCCAAAGTAATCATCTGGATTTCAACACAAACTGGAATCCTATTCCGTGACGATTCTCGATTTTAATATCAGGGTCATCTGAGAGATATTTCCTCAAGCGTGAGATATAAACATCCAGGCTTCGCCCTGCAAAATAATCATTGCCACCCCAAACAGATTCCAGTATTTGCTCTCTGCCAAGCAGAACTTCCTGGTTTTTAATAAAATAATTCAGCAATTCTCCTTCACGGAATGTCAGCTTTATATCGCCTTTACTGCCTGTCAGAAGAAGTTTTGACGGATAGAAGGTATAACTGCCCAAGTGTATCCTGTTTTGCTGTGAGGGATCAGGTCCGGATTTTGAGCGGCGCAGGAATATCCGGATTTTAAGAATCAATTCTTCGATACTGAAAGGTTTAACGAGATAATCGTCGCCGCCAAGCAGGAGTCCTTCGAGCTTATCTTCCTTTAATGATTTTGCAGTAACAAAAATGATAGGAACATCCTGATTTGCCTCCCTTATCTGGCGAGCGAGGGTAAAACCATCAACAAGGGGAAGGTTTACGTCGAGAACACAAATATCGGGTGATTGCTTTTTGAACAGGTCCCATGCTTCGCTTCCATCGGAGGCGGATATAACCTGGAATTGCTCGCGTTCGAGGTTATCCGTAGTAATGAATTTCAGAGTTTCGTCATCCTCAACATAAAGAATCAGTGGTTTTTCCATAATTCAACTCGTTTTAACCGGAATTAGAATCTGCATTGCAGTTCCCCTGTCCTCAATACTTTCGATACTTATCTTCCATCCGTGCGCCTTCACGGCATTACGCGTATAGTAGAGACCCAGTCCGAATCCTTTGGTATTATGTATATTACCGGTAGGAACCCTATAAAATTTCTCGAACACTCTTTTCTTTAATTTTTTGGGGATACCGATTCCATTATCAGTCACTCTGACCATGAGAAATCCTTTGGAATCAGTGACAGTTACCTCAATAAAAGGCACCTCAACCGAGTATTTTAAAGCATTATCCAACAAGTTCAGGACAATATTGGTGAGATGTATGGGATCGGCGTCGATTTTTTCAATTTGCGACAAATAATTCAATTTCAGCTCGCCTTGCGGGACAGAGCATCCTGGCGCAGCGTCTCTAAGGCATCAGCCACGGCCACATCCAGCCCGGTGCGCCCAGGAGTCACCGGATTGTAGATCCCGCCG
>CAILAQ010000550.1 GCA_903832165.1 uncultured Bacteroidota bacterium
ACTCCAATTTCCCTTCCGGACCTGGCTACCTCAATAGCCCTGATCAAACGGCTCCTGTCTTTAGTATCAGACTGATTATGGAGCGGGACCAGAGAGGCCAGTATCTCCGTAAGCTCCTCATCCGGCTTGTTTTCCAGACTTTTTCTAAAATCCTCATCCACCGGCGCCTGGGCCATAGAGTAACTTTTGAGGACGGACTCTGCGTACAAGCCGGTGCCTCCGCACAAAAGCGGCATCTTCCCGCGGCACCTGATCTCATCATAAGCCTTCCAAAAATCTTGCTGAAAATCGAAAAGCGAGTATTTTTCTCCCGCATTTACGAGGTTGATAAGATGGTATCTGATTGATTGATCGCCTGCCTGATAATCAGCCAGATCCTTGCCCGTGCCGATATCCATTCCCCGGTATACCTGCCTTGAGTCGGCGCTGATAACTTCGCCATTCAGCCGGAGAGCCAGATGTGCTGCCAGGGCAGTTTTTCCACCCGCAGTATGGCCAACAAGAGCCAGCAGATCCGGGATCGGGCAATCAGGCTTATTCATAAGGAATAAAAGTAGTACTTTTGCGCACAAGGAAAACGGAATGGCCAACAAGATCAACATATCCAACAAGCAGGTATACAGAGAGTACGAGATCCTGGAGAAATTTACAGCAGGAATTGTCCTTTATGGAACCGAGATAAAATCGATTCGTCAGGGCAAGGCAAGCCTGTCGGACTCCTGGTGTATGTTTATCAATGGAGAGCTTTATGCCAGAGGATTACAGATTGCAGAATACAGTTTTGGAACCTATAATAACCATATTCCAAAGCGCGACAGAAAACTTCTTCTTTCGAAAAACGAACTTAGAAAACTGGAAAGAAAGGTAAAAGAGAAAGGGTTCACCATTGTTACCATTGAGCTATTCCTCACAGATGCAGGGCTGGCAAAGCTGGAAATAGGCCTCGCCCGGGGAAAAGCCATTCATGACAAACGCGAGGATATGAAGAAGAAGGATACCGAACGCGAAATGGAACGGCACTTTAAAAGATAGTTAACCTATAGGGCTCGTCGGGGGACACTAAGAGTAAACTTGGTACCGGCTCCAACCCAGCTCCTGACTTCAATAACTATGCCCATCATATCACACAATTTTTTAACAACAGCGAGGCTCATGCCCCTCGACTTTGTCTTCTTCCCCAGGGGAGCTTCAGGCCCCGGAAACATCTCAAAGAGAATCCTTAAGATGTCTTTTTCAATACCGCAACCGGTATCGGCAATTTCAATCGTTGTAAGATCCGGAGTATCCTGCTTGATCTCCAGGGTGATACTCCCCTCTTTCGTAAAACGCAAGCTGTTCTCCATGAGGATCCTGATGACCTGAAAAACCCTTCCTTTATCAGCATTAAAGAAGGCAGATTGATCAGGAGGAGTGTTATAGTTAATAATCAGATGTTTCTTCTCATATAGTGAACACATCTCATTAATCTCGATCTTTAACTCTTCAACGAGATCTTTAATAAAAACCGGTTTGAAAAATAATTCCAGGTTGGCGGTTTCCATCTTAGCCAGATCAATAAGATTCGACATAAGATCAAGCAGTTTCCGGGAACTTCGGGCAATCATTAGACAATAGCTGCGCTGCTCGGTTCGCGAAAGTCGAGGCTCGATCAGCAAATCGGAAAATCCGATGATTGCGCTCAATGGAGTCCGGATGTCGTGCGAAAGCCCCGAAAGATAATTCGGAAAGTTCAAACTCGGATCTGCCGGCTTATCATTGACCAAATCGACTCGGCCTGTTTGATCATTCATCTGGTTTAGTATTATTATATCAGCCATAAATTTAATTGAGTTTTCGTGAACAGAGAACTCATTGGGAAATATTTGATGAATAACCATTTTTGATGCTAATTTTATCCGCTTAACCGTCGGAGCATGACTGAAACAGGAAAAGACCTAATCCATAATTATTTCGAGCACCTGGCTGGTAAACGCGACCGATGGCGCCGGCGCAACTGGTTTTACCATAAGACCCTGGAAAAGCAGTACCGGATGATTATTCCGGAAGGCTCTAAAGTTCTGGAACTGGGATGCGGTACAGGCGATTTATTGAATGCGGTAAAACCCGGGATCGGCTGTGGAATTGATTTTTCAGAAGGTATGATCACAAAGGCCAGATCCAAACATCCGCATTTAACATTTTATCAGGCTGATGCTGATTCTTTCACCAGCGATATACAGTTCGATTATATTATTATGAGCGATCTGCTCAGCTCGCTATGGGATGTTCAGGCAGTGATCAGGAACGTCAGAAACCTGATTCACCCCAGAACCAAAATCATCATCTCATCATACAGTTAT
>CAILAQ010000551.1 GCA_903832165.1 uncultured Bacteroidota bacterium
CGCAGTGATTTTTGTATTTATATTAAACGCACTTAACTCCGGTCAATTTTTTTAAAAAATCCCCCCTAGATAATTGAATTAATGTTAATTTCATAATAAAGTTATTAGCATTAGTTAACAGGTATGCCTCAACATGATCAATTTTCCCGATACATCCGTTTTGTACCAGTTCGCAGGCGACTCTGAATTCCTTAGCCGACCGCTGCATAGATCCGGTTTGCAGAACACGCTTGTGTTGGTCCACGGCATGCATAATATCGATGGCTTCCTGAATATTATGTGTCAGCGGCTTTTCACAATATACGTCCTTGCCTTTTTCGAGAGCGAGCAAGATGATGGTTGAATGCCAGTGATCCGGTGTGGCTATGCAAACTGCATCGATATCATCGCGGTCAATCAGCTCGCGATAGTCCTCGTAAGCCTTGCATCCGGCGGTGCCTTTATGCGGATTATCAGTATAGTATTTATCGGTCCATTTCTGACCGTTTGTCCTGCGTGTGGTATCCACGTCACACACCGCAACCACCTGTGCCTCCGAAACAAATTTCGAAAGCAGGTAACGCGACTGGATACCCATTCCGATAAAACCCATTCTTATCGGGCCATCAGGTTTTGAAGTAAGACATGATGGAAGAATGTAAGGAACAGCGGTCAGTACTGCTGCGGTCTTGATAAAGTTTCGTCGTGTGGTTTCCATGGGTTTGTTTCGGGTTTAATCTATGCCTTTAAAGATAAAATTAAATCGTTACAATAGATATTCGTCGGGGAAAGGTTGTTGGTCAAATCAGCATTAAAGTATTTCTTCTTCAAAATTCAATAGCTTAGTACCGCCGTATGTAAAACACAATTGAGTGATTGTAAGCAGTCTGAAAAAAAGATATAAATATGCCGGACTGGTGCCGATGTGCCTGCTATTGGTGTTTTTCTGTCTGAATTCGCTTCCCCTCTTTGCACAGACTTATTCCACACGCCATTTCTCCATCCATGACGGATTGCCGAGCATGGCGGTGCGATGTGTTTTTAAAGATTCCAGAGGCTTATTATGGATCGGGACGGATGCCGGCCTGTGTAATTTCGATGGAAAATCTTTCAAAATATTTAAACCATCCGACGGGATGACCGCCAGCCAGGTATGGGCAATTGCCGAAGATGAGCAGGGAAACTTGTGGTTTGGTAGTTATGGCGATGGAATTTATAAATATAACGGGAAGCAATTCAAACAATATACTCGTAGAGATGGTCTTTCAGATGACCGGATCCGGATCCTCTGTTATTCAAAAACCTTTCATTGCCTGATAGTCGGATCTCAGGGAGGAATTAATACGATCAAAGGTGAAACCATCACCCCTTCTCCGAAAGAAGTGTATAATGTTAAAATCGGCAGTTGCATTACAGGGGTTATTGACGCTGGAAAATTCATTTTGATAACAAGCTATGGTCAGCAAAACCCCGTCCACTATAACCCGGATAAAAACGAATTTGTTATTTTGAACGACAAAGGGAAACACTATCCAGACGCCAGTTTTTCAGGATATATCAGCTCTAAGGGCGATACCGTATTGTCGCTCACCAACAAAGGAGTGAGGATATATGAAAAAAACAGAATCGTTCAGGCTGACACGCTGGGTCAGGTATTTGGCATAACTGAAGATAACCGGGGGAATCTTTGGATAGCAGCCTGGTCCTATCAGAACATGGAACTTGGCGGCGGCATCTTTCGGTATGATGGAAAAACATTCAAAAATTTTAAAGAGGCCTTTGGAATTTCGGAACTGGAAATTTGGACCGTATTTTATGATCGCGAACAGGATATTCTCTGGATTGGTACTGAGACTGAGGGCCTGTTCAGAATTTCATTGCCTTTCATAAAGTACTATTCTGCCTCCTATTTCCATCTTGAACATCAAAAAATTAATGACCTGTACCTTGATTCAAAGAATTTACTTTGGATTTCAGGGAATCGGGAATTAATCCAAATGAAACCCGACGGGACTTATTCCCTTTGGGATAAAAGCCCGATGGTTTCAGCATTTCGTAAGTTTTGGAACGACCCCCGTCAAAAGGGACTCCCCCGGATGGGCCAGACATCATTAACAGTAAAAAATGCACACTCCGGAAAAATGCCGGACATTTTAAAGAAGACCGAGTTCAATTTCAGTCAGGTTAGGAAAGTCTCAGACCATTCTATATTTTATTCCTGTGAATTAGGACTCTTTCATTATGATGACAGAAGCAGAAAAACAGATTATTTAGGACAGGAGGGTGCTAAAGATCCATTTGAACTGATGGGTGACTCGATAATTTATTGTTTGTGGGGAGCAACAGAAATAAATACGAATTGTGAATCAAACCGGTTCGATTATGATAATTCTTCAGATCCTCCTTCTCCTTTGTTTCAATTTTTTACTTCAGAGAAAGAGCCGAAAGATGCGAACCATATAATTAAACAAAACGACTCCTTCTGGTACACTTCCGGTATTAGTGGAATATGGATGAGCCGTGGAATGAAGCTGATCCATTTTAATGATTATGATTCCACCCTCAGCAAAAATGTGAATGACCTCTGCTTTGACACGAATGGTCATGTGATTTTTTGCACAAATACCGGCGAAATCTTTATTGCAACCCATGCCGGCGATAAGCTGAAAATCGATTATCGGATCAACGGCGATAATGGTTTGCGAGGGACCAGCGTAATCTGGCTATTACCTGATTCAAGAGGTAATTTGTGGGCCAGCACCAACGAAGGATTAAATTGTATCGATCTGAATGAACTTTATTCAAAGGGTACCTATGCAATCCGATTTATTGACGAAGAAAGCGGGTATAATGGTCAATCCTCCAAAAAGGCAGTAATAGATAGCAGCGGTAACCTGTGGATTGGTGTCGAGGACCAGCTTATTCAGGTAAATACGGAAGCCTTCCTTTCCAATCAGCAACAATCCGGGAAAATCATCTTAAGATCATTTGAGATTCATCTGGTTTCCGTTGATAGTTTGTTTAATACGGGCACGAACAGTGTGTATTCGGGATCGAAAGAAAACTTTATCCTGAAGCATTCGGATAATGACCTGACCTTTAACTACGACATCCTGAATTATATTGATCCGGGAGAAGATATGTTCCGATACATGCTCCGGGGTTACGACAAAAACTGGCATGAATGGAGCACTGACAGGAGAGCTGTTTACACGAACCTTGCTCCCGGACCGTATGAATTCTGTATTGAATCCTATAATCCGAGAATTATTGGCAAGGCTGAACCGCTGAGGGTGGTTTTTAAGATCCGTCATCCCTGGTGGGGATTGTGGTACCTCCAGGTCATATCAGTCGTCCTTCTGTTGTTTCTAATGGCAATTATCATCATGAAATACGTGGAAAATGAGAAGCAAAAACATCAAAAGAAACTGGAGGTCGAAAGGAAAATCGCACAACTCGAGATGCAAGCCTTGCAAGCACTGATGAATCCTCATTTTATCTTTAACTGTGTGAATAATATCCAGTATTTTGTACTGGCTAATGACATGGACAATGCCCTTGCTTATCTTTCAGATTTCTCAAAGGTGGTGAGGCAAACGCTGAAAAATGCCTCTTTCAAGCTGGTGCAGCTTGAAAAGGAAATCGATTATCTGCTCAGTTATCTCCGATTGGAGCAGATGCGTTTTCCCGACAAATTTGACTTTAAGGTTTCTTGCGGTGCAGAAGTTTCCATCGGTACCATTATGTTCCCCCCCATGCTGGTGCAGCCTTTTGTTGAAAATGCAATCCAGCACGGATTCAGGTCATTGGAAAGAAAGGGCAGCTTGTCAGTAGTTTTCGAAGTCACCGAGGAAGATCTTCTTAAAATAACCATAACGGATAATGGAATTGGCAGACCTATCGCGAATCTGAAAAAAGCTTTATCCATGGAATATGACCGGCCACACAGTGCAGACATCACAGAAAATCGAATCAGGTTATTTAATTCTCCCGACGAACCAGGAAAATACAGGGTTGAATATACTGATCTTACAGAAAACCAATTACCAAATGGGTTGAAGGTAGAGCTTTTTCTGCCTTTGGAAACACAACGTAAATGAACAGATTTTTAACATCGGTCGGAGTATTGGCGCAGGTAGGATTGGGTATCCCGCAACTGCATGCCCAGGAGAAAAAATTAAATGTTTTGTTTATAGCTGTTGATGATTTAAAGCCCCTCATCAGTGCCTATGGAGATAATCGCGCCAAAACACCGGGAATGGACCGCCTGGCCCGGGAAGGCATCGTGTTTCAGAATACCTACTGCCAGCAGGCTATAAGTGGCGCCACGAGAGCCAGTATACTCACAGGGATGTATCCTGATAAAACAAGGGTATGGGATCTGGTCACTGATTTCAGACAGGTAAATCCGAATGCCGTAAGCCTTCCGGAGTATTTCAAATCGATGGGATACGAAACAGCCGGCATGGGAAAGATCTTTCACATGGGAAGTGCAGGTGCGGGCCATGATGCCCCTTCCTGGAGCATTCCTTACCGGGATGCAAAAGCCAAAAAATATGCCCTCCCGTTCACCCCAAACGAAAAGAACCGGGGGAAAGCTACTGAATGTGCAGATGTGCCCGATAATACCTATCACGACGGAAAGCTTACTGAAATGGCAATTCAGCTGATCGATAGCCTGAGCGGAAACAAAAAGCCTTTCTTTATGGCTGTTGGTTTTTTAAAGCCACACCTCCCCTTTGTGGCGCCGAAGAAGTACTGGGACAAATACGACCGGAATGAATTTGAGGTGGCCCCGTATCAGAAAAAGGCGCTTAACAGTCCGGATATAGCTTATCACAATTCAGGGGAGCTTAAAAATTACTCTGATATTCCTGAGTTCGACAGTTATTCAGAAAACGACCTTGATCATCTGCCGATCGACAGGCAAAAAGAACTGATCCATGGTTATTATGCTGCCGTATCCTACACAGATGCGCAGATAGAGAAATTACTGAATGAGCTTGACCGGCTTGGAATCCGTCAAAATACGGTCATTGTTTTGTGGGGCGACCATGGCTGGCATCTGGGGGATCACGGGTTGTGGAACAAGCACACCAATTTCGAACAGGCCACCCATGCCCTGATGATCATGAGCGTGCCAGGTATGAAGCAAGGCATTAAACCTGTTTCGACCTCTGAATTTGTTGATGTTTTTCCCACCCTCTGCGACCTGGTCAGGATACCGAAACCAAAATATCTTGATGGGATCAGCCTGATTCCTGCCATGGAAAATCCGGCTGCCGGACTGAAGGAATATGCTCTGAGTCAGTATCCACGGGGTGGAGACATTATGGGATATTCAATCCGGACTAAACGGTTCCGCTATACGGTATGGTTAGATAAAGGTTTCAGAACAAACATGGCCTACGATCCTAAACGAGTGGTTGCCACCGAGCTCTATGATTATGAAATGGATCCGCTTGAGAAAGAGAATCTGTCGGACAGACCGGATTACCTGAAAGAAAAAACTGCCATGGAACAACTGTTCAAAAGTTGCATGAACCGTGAGTTCAAGAGTAATGCAGCCTATGCAAAGATTGCTGATTTCAGAACTCCGGTACCTGTCAAAACAAAAGAGGATCAGTGAATGAATGAGACACAGATTTAACCATATGCAATAATGGAAACCAAGCATTTACCTGCCAGCACCCGTGCTAAATCCATAGGCCTGTTGTCGCTTCCAATTATAGGAGCCCTGGTGAATCCATCTTCAGCTGAAGCCCGGGAAAATCAGGCAAGAAAGCCCAATATTATCTTCATCCTTGCTGATGATTTAGGTGTTGGTGAAGTAGGTTGCTATGGCGCCGACCATTATAAAACGCCCAATATCGACAGGCTTGCCAGCATGGGAATTCGATTTACAAATGCCTATACGGCGCCACTGTCGGGCCCTTCGCGTGCGACCATTCTTACCGGCCGGCATCTGTTCCGAACCGGAGCCACCAATCAGGATGCCTGCGGACTCATGGAACCATCGGTTGAGACAATGATACCGGGATACCTGAAAAAAGCCGGTTACGTAACTGCATCCATCGGCAAATGGGGACAGCTTCCGTTAAACCCTGACGATTTTGGATTCGATGATTACCTTAAATTTCAGGGAAGCGGAATATACTGGAATA
This sequence comes from uncultured Bacteroidota bacterium, assembly GCA_903832165.1. Taxonomy (GTDB): domain Bacteria; phylum Bacteroidota; class Bacteroidia; order Bacteroidales; family UBA12481; genus UBA12481. Next base: position 6,144 of record CAILAQ010000551.1, read on the forward strand.
CACAGGCCAGAGGAAAAACATACCTTTTGAACGGAGCTCAAACAAAACTGCAGGACAAAGAATATATGCCCGATGTGATGCGCGGTCATCTTGTCGACTTTCTCACCAGGCACGTGAACGATCCTTTTTATGTTTACTATTCTCTGTCGCATGTTCATAACGAGATTCTGCCGACGCCCGACAGCCAACCGGACAGTAAAAACATTTACGCCGACAACATTTCCTATATGGACAAGCTCGTTGGCCAGTTAATTTCAGATCTGGACAGGTTAAAACTCAGCGACAACACCATTCTGGTTTTCTTTGGCGACAACGGTACTGCTGCTGCGCGGTCAGACCAGGCAACTATTGGCGGGCGAAGGTTAATCGGCCAGAAAGGTTCGTTGCTCGAAGGCGGGAGTCTGGAGCCCCTGATCGTTTACTGGCCGGGAGTTACTCCAAAAGGGAAGGTTTCCGCAGATTTGATCAGTGCAGTCGATTTTGTTCCCACATTTGCTGAAATTGCCGGCGCTCAGCTGCCAAAGGATAAAATTCTTGATGGTCAGAGCTTTAATGCCCAGCTTCACGGCGAAAAAGGAAATCCCCGCTCATCGATTTTTGTTCAGCTTGCAAACAATTGGTATGTAAGAAGTTCTGAGTATAAATTAAATCAATCCGGTGAGTTGTTTGATATGAGCAATGCTCCATTCGAGGAAATCCCCGTTCCTGTTGATACTAAAAACTCACGGGCTTTATCGGCCAGGGCAGCTCTCCAGACAGAGCTCAACCGGCTAAATCCGGCCGGAGGAATCAGGGATACGGGTGATGGAAGCGGTCGTCATGCCGCTAATGCTCAGAAGAAAATCAAATAATCAGCTCTGGAATCAAATCATTTATTCACTGCAAACCAGGGTTTATTGGTCTGCCATTTACCCTTGGTAAAATCAGGAAAAGCAACCGGAGCATTTTTTTCGATGGAAATACCGGAAAGCTCTACAATAGCAGTCATGACAGCTGAATCGTAAACGTCGATAGGCGTCGGACCTTTGGCAGCCACGGCATCGATAAACTGACAAAGCATCACATAATCGGCGCCTCCGTGGGATTGTGCCGAAAAATCACTGTGCCACCATTTATGGTTGTACTTTTCCTCATAAGGCTTCCAGGGCTCCCAGGTATGATATTCCGGACTTTTTCCATCAAGATAAATCATACTCTTTTCCTCGTCATATACCCCAAGAGTGCCCTGAAGCATCCAGCGGTTGGAGTAAGGCCGCGGCAGCTGCATATCCATATTGATGACCAGCGTTTTGCCCATCTTTGTTTTTAGCAGAGAGGTGATAATATCGCCCTGGCGGTATTTCAGGTTCGCATTGGGGTGATCATTGCCGAATTTCTTCTTAAAGTAGGCATTGATGCCTTTTGAAGCAGTGGCGGTAGAATAGATCTCGGTAAAAACATCTCCGCAATTAATATCCATCCAACTCAGAACCGGCCCGACGCTGTGAGTCGGGTATTGATCCCGGTTATATTTCAGCAGGTATTCGGCAGGCCATTTCTGCTCTCCGGTTACGCTGTCGAAGAACCAATGATCGATGCAGTCGTGTGAATGAGCGCAATGGCAATGAACAATCTCGCCAAGCAAGCCCTGACGCTTTAAATTCAGCACAGCAAGGTTATCCTGGCGAAAGCTCCAGTTCTCCAGCATCATGCAGGGGACGCCGGTTTTCTCCGATGTTTCTACGAGCCGCCAGGTGTCGTCGACAGTCAGGGCTGCCGGCACCTCAATACCCGGATAAATCCCATTTTTCATTGCATGCAGGGCAATGGCTGTATGCGAATCCCAGTAAGTTGCAATAATCACGCAGTCCAGTTTCTCTTTATCGAGCAATTCCTTCCAGGTATTCTGATCCTTGCAGTAGATCCTCGGACGGGGTTTGCCGGCCTTCTGGCAAAGATCGGCCGCGTTCTCCGCTTTTGACAGGGTCAGGTCACACACAGCAACAATCTCCGTGCCCTCCATGCCCAATAAGGTGCCGACATGTGAGGTTCCTCGTCCACCGGTTCCGATAATTCCGATTTTCACCGGTCCCCTTGCGGAATTTTCTGCACGTAAGCCATTGGGTAATACACTTAAGCCCAAGGTGGCTATGGCTCCTTTTTCGATAAACCCTCTTCTGGATATATTGTTCA